>CAMPGJ010000039.1 GCA_946885425.1 uncultured bacterium | reverse complement strand
ACTAAACCCAATAGGATAATATGTTATCTTTTGCTGCTGATGCCCCTGAGAAACAGTATCTTTAGTTAATTGGATGGCTACATCTTTGGGTTCAGGCCTATTAGCATATCCGTCGCTCAACAAAACAATTACTTTGGGAAGTGCAGGTCTGGCATTTGATGCTAGATGACTATTTGCTGCTTCTATTCCACATTTAATACACGTATATCCATCTCCATCAGGAAGGCTATTTACCGCCCGCTTTACAGAAGTGAAATCACTTGATAAAGGACTTACCAACCTGCCTTTTTCATTAAAGACAACAAATCCAACTCTATTTTGGGGATTCCTGGCTAATGTATCAATAAACACACCAGCAGCAGCTTTTTCTTTGTTTAACTTTTCTCCCTCAGTACTCCCAGAATAGTCGATAATAAACATTACCTCTACATTGCCGCCTACTGGACAAGCAGGAGTAGGAATAATTCTCTCCCCGGAGAATGTATACATCTGCATGGTACCTTGTGAATCTGCTTTCTTTATAGCAGGATTTATATTCACTTCAACAGGCTTTTCACTTGGATAAGGATCTGCTTTAGGTATATTTCCTCCTACTGCAACCGCTGAAAATGCCACCGTCAATAGTAATATTACAATATACATCTCTATTCAATAATAGTAGATCCTTTTAAATTGAGCAAGCAAGCAATTCATAATTGACTTTTTACTACAGAAAAAACCATAATAGACTATATGAGTGGTGCTTTAAGAGAAGGATCGCAAGGTCCAGGACACCCCTACCTTACAGCAATGCTGCTTTTGGCGATGATAGGAGGGTTTTATGTATCAGGAGGAAATAACCTCTCAACTACCCGCCCAGTCCCAAACTCAGGTGTGGTAACGATAATACCCCAAGCTCCGGAAGAATCAAAGGATAACATGCAGCTGTATACCTTTGGTCACGTGGTAGCAAGTGCCTCAGGCGGAAGCTCAAGCGCATCAGGAAGTGCTGCGCCTACACTAGCAGATCCTGATCCACAAGACCCTAATAGACCTCTCCCTGATTGCCCAAGTCATGGTATAAAAACAGCAGCATGCCAATGCCCAACAAGAGAAGAAGTATGGGCTTACTGCGACGAAGATATCGCTGCATGCACTGCCAGCGGAGGCGTTGTGGATACTATTCCTGTACCGGGGAGAAATCCTCCAGGAAAACAATTTTGTCGCTACGCCCAATCTCCAGACGACCCTATCTATATACAAAAGGTAAGCGACCCCCAATGTACGCTGGCATGCGTGAATTAGCGCCGAACTACTCATAACTGAAACGCAGAACAAATCAGAATACACTTTGTCATTCCGAGCATAGTCGAGGAGCGGGCCGGTCGGGGTGACAAGTTGCAATATTTCAGCGTAGTTCTGCGTAGGGTTCTGATTAGTTCTGCGGAGCCCTGCTAAATAACGATACCCATGAATAAAGGCAAAAGGTCTTAAGCTTCTATCTAAACTTGAAGTTAGCTACCATCGAGGTGAAAAGCTTTTCACTGTCTACATTATATTTTTTCCCGGCATATTGATATTTTATGAGATAACTATAATTATTTCTTGTTAAAAAGATATGGATACTTTGTGAAGGATTCATCTTAGAGGGGAAAGTACCAAACAATTTTGTTGCGCGAGATCCATCAAGTGTTATTGTAGATTCCTGAAATCCTAAACTCTCGCGATAATAATCTTCCGATTCTATCAGCCATGGATGCGTTTTATTCTCTCTAATTGTTACCATAATGCTTGGAAGATACTCTTTCTCGCCAATCGTCGGAGGTTTAAATACTACAGTCTTCCCTTCTGTCTCACGTGTTTGTTTAATGATCCATGTCTCAGGATACGCCATGCTAAACTTCTCGTCTGTATAAGTATCAAAGGCAAAATAAGGTGTTGGGACTGGGACTTGCTTAACCTTGTCTGCTGGCTTAGAAAAAGGAAGCTTACTTCCTATCCCAGTCCCAGATGCTCCAGTTTCATTTGATGAAGCCGTTTTGGGAGCAGAACCTTTGACAAATATAAGTATCACAGGCAAAAGCAAAATTGCCGCTACAACAACGCTACCTATGATTATGACCAGCTTATTCTTTCCCGACTGGGGTTGAGGAACATTCCCATCCATACATTTAGAGTAGCACAAGTAAATATCAAATATCCAATATCCAATTACCAATATCTAATAAATATCCAATACGCATAGTTTTTTTGTTGTCATTTGATTAGATATTGGATATTTGGCATATTAGGCCAGGGTAAACATTCCCTCACTACTTTTAACCATCCCCTTCATTTCCATTAATGAGAGAATTCCGCCTACCATTGAGGACTGTATGTTTGTCTTCTTCACAATCTCATCAAAATCCATCTCCTGCTCCCCCAACAAATCAATAATCTTTTGTTCTTCTTCGGTATCTCCTTTCAAGATCGTGGTACTTGTGGTACCCGTTATACCCTTAATATGAAGTGCTTCCAGCACTTCTCGTCCACTAGTCACCAACCTCCCGCCTTTTTGTATCAATTCATAAGGTCCTTTAGAAAGAGTGGATGTGATTGGTCCCGGTACAGCAAAAACCGGCCGGTTGTTTTCAAATGCATCTTTAGCTGTTATCAAACTACCACTGTCTACAGCTCCTTCAGTAACCAAAACTCCTTGTGAAAGCCCTGCAATAATACGATTGCGGGATGGAAAAGAACCTTGATTGGGTGGCACACCGAGCCCGTATTCTGAAACTATAGCGCCTCCCTTATCAAGGATCTCATCATATAAGCGGCTATTCGTACTCGGGTAGCAACAATCAACACCACAGCCTAAAACAGCAATTGTCTTCCCGCCTGCATCAAGTGTCGCTTTATGAGCCACAGCATCCACTCCCAACGCAAGTCCAGAAACAATAATACAACCTGCATGCACAAGCTCTTGAGTAAACATCTCAGTCACTTGTCTGCCGTAACTTGTGATCTTCCGTGTGCCGACAATGGCAATCATCTTGTCTTGCTGCGCCCCGCCGTAGCCTTTGGCGGAGTGGGGCATAAGAATATCTGGATTACCTCTAATATATAAAATGAATGGAGGATTATTTATTTTAGCCAACCGCTGAGGATAGGACGCTTCTGATACAATAAGATATTTTACACCCTTTGCTTGCAGCAATTGCTCATACCCCTCAATCGAAAAATTCTTTCTAAATGCCGCAAAATCTTCAGGTACTTTAGTACCGATACCGCTTGCCTTTAACTCATCCAGCGGAGCCTCCCAAGCATTTTTCGCTGATCCAAAATGTTCAAGCAACAGATTAAACTTCTTAGGCCCAATCCCCAAAAACATCGAAAAACCCAACCAATACGATTTTTCTTCCATTACTTAAAAGTAACAGAAGAAATTTCAAATATCCAATATCAAATTCCCAATATCCAATTACCCTTAGAAAAGCCCTTGATACTCTTGATACTTTTGATACTCCTGATACCCTTGTGTTATACTCAACGTATGAATCCCTCTGATGACGATAGACGACAGGATGATATCAGTTCAGATTTATTTCCCAACGCAGGTCAACGACTGTCATCTCACAACTTTTACGGCAGTGAACCAACAAATCCCTCACAAAATGACTCTAATGAACAAGATACTTCCGAACAAGAAAACTTTTGTCCACGATGCGATGCTCCACTGGAAATAAGAGAAGGCGCCCTGGGTAAATATATCGCCTGTACCCGATTCCCGGACTGTAAATTCACACAACCATATGACGACATTTCTACCCCACCCCAAGAGCAGAACTACGATGATGATGAGAAAATTGAAAAAGATTATCTGAAAGAGGCAGCAGATGAGTTATCTGGTGATGGCTATGCAAATGATCCTGCCCCTGATGAAAAATTGGGCGGATCAAATGGCTACGACGAGCAAGAAACTTCAGCACTAAATGAACCAACTGATTACGACTCGCATCCACACAGCTACGGCGAGGCAAGCGAGTCGAAGCAAGTTGAAGAATTTCCTAATGAAGAGTTTAACGAGGAGCCATATATTGAGACTACTCCTGAAGTAGAAACTGTCGATTCACAACCTGAACCGATACATGAAGGACCGGAAGAGCACCTCCAGACAGAGGAAGAAGTGAGACGTCAGCCAAGACCACAAGGAAATCATGCCTTCCTCCCCCATCACCCTATATGGCTGAAAACTAAAGCTGTAACAGATGGGTCAAATTGGGTAGAGCTCAAACAAAAACGACAGATAGCTCAGAAAGCTGGAGGATTCTCACCGGCAAAGCCTGCCGCTCCCGGAATTGTTATGCCATCCCCGGAAGAACTAGCAGAAACGCTAAGAAATTTGGAAGCAAATGTACAAAAATTGCAAAAAGACGAAGAAGAAATCGTCCCTCCAATCGCTCAAAAACAACCGTCAACTTCCCCCGACGAATACGATGACGATATCCTCCCGGAATCCATCCGCCAAGCCCTCAATAAAAAATCAGAGGACTAGAAGCTTATTGCTCAACTATAGTATCAATCGAGTGTATAATCTCTGCCTTGATATTCCGGCCCGACACGCTTGGAAAGTGTAACAACGATACGGCTATACCCTGGAATATCCGCTTTATCTGCCACATTCCACCCTGCCGCCAACGCATCTGTCATTAAATCAGCATAATTTTCTACTCCCTGCACTATGTGACTTTGTATCTTTGTAACGGATCCATCAGTTTCTTCACGTATTGCCTCCTTATGCGGTGCATATGTTTCTTCAAAATGATTTTTTAATTTTTCTTTTGGTAATCTCACCTCTTGCATAGGAAGATGAGCATCTTCATACCCTTCTTCTGCCACGAATATTTGCGCTTCTGTTTCAAGTTCTCTTTCGTGATTAATATCTCTGATCTTAACGTATGCAGGATCTGGCTGCTCTCCCCCAAAATGGTGATACTCTCCGGCAAGATCTATTTCACTATATGACCCCGAAACCAAATTGTTAGGACGTTTTATACTGCCTTCATGTTGTATATAATTCTGTGCCTTAATATGAACCGGCTCAATTATGCCCCCATATTGGTGAATATCACCACCGACTTCTAAATAAAATTTACCATTCTTCACAGAGGTGTCTTGCATAATGGCACATCTTCCTTCAGCTTGTAGGTTCGTTTCCTCGTAAAAACTAGACCCGCTTCCTATTATAATTAAATTGTCTGCACCTTTAATTGAATTGCTTTGGATATAACCTGAACCTAAATCAAAAACTACATCAGGAGGATATCTTTCTACTGTTGTTTTTTTCCTAAACCCAGTCTTTATATCTAGGAATTTTTCAAAATTAATACCTCTAGAATGTTCATCCTTCGCAGAAATGTACATCAGCACCTTTTCTTCAGGAGCTCGTTCTTCATCTTTATATTTTCCATAAGGCACAACAATTGCCCTTTCAGGAACTTTTAAATCTCTATTTTCAGGCATATTATAAAAATGAGCGATACTCAGTGCAGCATCCCAACCATTTAATTCTTTCATTGGAGACTGTTGTTTCTTAATCTCTGAAGAAATTTCTATCAGAGGCTTGGCCAATACATCACCAGAAGAAAAAAATAGCTCTCTCACTCTATCTGAAGATAACGATGGATTCAATTTTTTGAGAAGGTCTTGCGATAGATCAAGAACATCTCTTCTCCTCATTTTCTCAGCACCATTCTCAGTACTTTTTATTTCCCGCTCTAGTTGAGTATGAATATCTCTATGTTTACGTAGTTCAACAGCCATAGGGGAGATTTTAGCATATAAGAGGAAATTTTACAATTATAGGGTATAATTTATCATTAATTCTATTCTCGGATGAGAAAGGTGCCCTGATCGAATTTGCGAAATTTTACTCTACCTGCGTCAAGATTGTCACGTACTTGACTTTCTTTTGCGCATATTCCTCCAGGCTTTTCTGATCACGGTTTGAAGTTTATTCTTGTGGATTCTCGGGCATGCCTTCCGCAGTTGCTCTAGTATAGTCATCCCGCTCCTGCCGCAACTCCGCTATAACTTGATCATGAGCTTGTTTACTAAACACAGCCACCTCTCTCTGGACCCTCTTTTCTAACAAATTTGTACGCTCTTTACTCTCTTGCTTGCGGGTCTTAAAGATTGATTTGACAAACTCTTTAACGGGAATCCTTCTTCTTCTCTCTGACATAAAGGAAGTATATCATTTCTGAAGACTTAAAACCTCATCTTGGAGTACAATTTGCGGCAATATCCGAAGCAAATCTCGATAGAACTTCTCGCATGTTCTTTGCTTTATTCTCTTCAGAGGCATGTCTCCTGTAAGGTTTTACTAAATAATCATTTGAACTGCCTGATGGATCATTTTCATTTTCAACAACTCCGATAGCCGCTGGATCTTCATTCCATGGAGGCTGTCTTCCATACATACCTAATCCACTAACAGATTTCGCTTCAGGAAAAATTTTCCCGATAGTATCAACTGCCCTGTTGATCGTCTGTCCAGTCTTCACATATTCATCAGCGACAAGAATAGTATCTTCCTCTATACCGGTAAATTTTTGCCTTAGCTGCTCCATAGATTGTTCATCACTTTCCTGATTTTGATCTCTGCCAATATTTATAAAACGTATATTGGGT
Source organism: uncultured bacterium (assembly GCA_946885425.1). The sequence continues at coordinate 2,084 of CAMPGJ010000039.1, read as the reverse complement.
AGCTTTGTATCCGGGAGCAGATTTTTCCATGTTTCCCGAAACAGATATGCAGCCGGGCGGGCAGATTTATCCAAGAAAAAAATGGTGTCTGGCTTCTGATCAATAGTCTCATTGATAAGATAGAGCGTTCCTTCTGCTAGAGCATTACTCATCATTCCTGAAGCACCAATTTGTTGCAATTCTTCTTGATTGTATTGAGGAGATTTCCCCAGCTTAAAATTCACCTTATGATCTGCTGTTTCAGAAGATGAACCACCCAAAAATGCATCCTCTTGAGGACTTATATCTGATTCCGGATTTACAAAATCTACTTTATTTTCCAAATCACGCATAAGAATAATATAACACAAGTTTATTTACTAAAATATGCTTCAAGAACTTCTTTAGCGATGGGACCGGCGGTGCTGGAGCCTTGCCCCCCAGATTCAACGAGAACTGTTACAACAACTTCTGGTTTATATGCCGGAGCAAAAAGCGTGATCCACGCATGAGGAGGTGTTTTCTCCCCTCCATGCTGTGCCGTACCGGTCTTACATGCTACAGGAATCTCCACCATTTTTGCAGAACCCGATGAGGATTTGATATAGTTCTTCCCGTCAATCTTCAAATCTGGATTCTTGACTTTGAAATTAAAGAATGGGTACGCCACTCCACCCTTCTTGCAACTATCGATCATCCCCTGTGTGATCAAATCAACCGAATTTTTCGATAGTAATTTTTGATTTTTTATGTTTGATTTTTTCTCTAACAAATGGGGCTGATATAAGCTTCCGCCATTTGCAATCACCTGCGTCCACACATTAACCTGCAATGGTGTTGTAAGAAGATATCCCTGTCCGATTCCATAATGGAATGTGTCACCGAGAAACCAATCTTCATTCAATTGCTTCTTTTTCCATTCTTTACTCGGCAGGAGCCCTTTTGCTTCCCCACTCAGATCAATCCCCGTCCGTTCCCCCACTAAAAATTTTCCGGACATCTCAGATAGACGGTTCACATTTACTTTTTCCGCCAATTTATAAAAGAAAATATCATTAGAGCGTGCTAACGCGCGAACAACATTTAAAGCACCTTCTTCTTTTCTGCCGTTTTCTATATAAAACCAGTTTCCGTAGGAAAACTCTCCTATTTTCAAAACTCCCGTATCGACTACTGTATAATTTTTATCGATCAATTTATTCTCAATTCCCGCGGCAGCTGTTATAATTTTGAATGTCGATCCAGGAGGATAGGTACCACCAATTACCCGGTTTAAGAGTGGATAATTTTCTGAATCAAGTAAAATATCTTGTACTTGAGTATACGCACTGGTCGATGCAACTTTATACGTTTTATCAAACGTAAAAAGATTGGCATCATATGAAGGCTTAGAAACTAATGCCAAAATTCCACCATCTGGCTTGGATACAATAATCGCTCCTTTCTGCACTTCTTTTGCAGCTTCATACACTTTTTGCTGCAGCTTTCCATCAACTGTCAATTTGATATCTTGTCCGGGAATGGGATCTGTTTGCCCCAGTTCTCTGACTTTTTTTCCTACTGCATCAACTTCTATCAGCTGTTTACCATCAGAACCGCGCAGCATATGCTCATATTGTCCCTCTATACCTTCTTTACCAACCCAATCATTGGCTTGATATCCAGTAAATTCAGGTGTTTCCAGCTCTTCTTTAGCTATTTGCCCAATATAACCCAAAATATGGCTCGTCGCGTCTTTCATCGGATATTGGCGAAGTGAGGTAACAGCGATATTTTTATCTCCTTTTGTAATACGGCTCAACGCTTCTTCTTTCGTAATTGGTTCAGTCTTTATATTGCCATCTTTTTCTTTTCTCACTTGCAAAAAACCAGGAGTATTATACACAAGAGGCTGACCATTGCGGTCAAATATGATTCCACGGGGAGCATGAATCAACTGCGTCCTGATCCTATTGGAATCCGACAAAGCCCGGTATTTCTGGCCATCAAACACCTGCAAAGAGAAAAGTTTGAAAATAAGTATTATACCTATCAAAATTACAGTCGTCAGAAACAAAAACGAACGTGTGCGATACTGCGAAGAAGGACGATCATCGTCATACCTG
>CAMPGJ010000038.1 GCA_946885425.1 uncultured bacterium | reverse complement strand
AAGAAGACCGCTAGAACCCCAAGGGAATTTCAAATTTCCAATTTAAAATATCCAATTTAAAATATTTAATATCCAATGACGAAACTGTAGTGGCGACATTTATGACGCCTTAATTGTAAAACGGTGCTTGGTTATCTAAATTGCGCCACTACATGTATCTGACTATTCTTTGAGCGGATGCAATGCAGTCGAAGGCTTACTAGTTGATTGAGTAAGATAACAGTCATTGCGAGGAGTGTAGCGACGAAGCAATCTAGTCCATTGAATTACAATGTGGACGAGATCGCCACGCTTCTACGTCGCTCGCGATGACGTGTTATTGTTAATCCTCTCTCTTCCAAAACCTCCTCGATTCCAGTAAAATAGGGACATGGCGAATGTTGTTGTGGCTGGGGGTGCGGGGTTTATTGGGTCTCATCTTTGTAAGCGATTACTTGATGAGGGGCATACGGTTTATTGTATCGATAATTTGATTACCGGGGCGAAAGAAAATATAGAGCCTTTTTTGAGTAATCCCAAATTTACCTTTCTTGAATTTGATTTGGGAAAACAATCAGATACACTTTCAGATAGCTTTAAAGAAGTAGACTATATTTTTCATCTTGCTTCTCCTGCTTCTCCAAATAAAAAGAGTGAACGGAGCTATATTAATTTCCCTATTGAGACATTGCTTGCTAACTCAACTGGTACGTACAATCTGCTTAATCTTGCAAGAGAAAAAGGTGCAAAATTTCTTTTTGCTTCAACTTCTGAAGTCTATGGTAATCCCAATGTTTCGCCTCAGCCTGAGACATATTTTGGTAATGTGAATCCGAACGGTGTACGTTCCGTCTATGATGAAGCGAAGCGTTTTGGTGAGGCCATGACCTTTGGTTACCATAGAAAACATGGAGTAGATGTCCGTATCGTCCGTATCTTTAATACATATGGTCCTTACATGCAAAAGGATGATGGGCGGGTTGTCTCAACATTTATTAACCAGGCACTAGATGGGGAGTCTTTGACAATATTTGGAGACGGATCACAAACCCGCAGTTTTTGTTATGTGGATGACATGGTGGAAGCTTTGATAAAGGCTCAGTTTACCCAGGGTACTAATGGACAAGTTATAAATTTAGGAAATACCGATGAGCGTAAAATTGATGAAATTGCTACATTAGTGAAAACCTTAGTAGGCTCTGAATCTGCAATAATACATGAGCCATTACCAGAAGATGATCCACTACAACGCAAACCCGACATTAGCAAAGCGAAGAGTTTGCTGGGATGGGAACCGAAGGTGAGTCTTGAGGATGGATTGAATAAGACGATAGCTTATTTTAAGAGCCCGAGTCCAGAATCTCTTGAAAAGAGTATCGTTTGATGTTAGCGATCCTGGACCCCGCCAGGATGACGATAATATTTAGAAATATGAAAATAGTCATTATATTACCTACTTATAACGAAAAAGATAACATTTCAAGAATGCTTCCTCTTCTTGAAGAGGAGATTTTGCCGCAGATGAAAGGGCATGATGTGAAGCTTCTTGTTGTTGATGATTCATCTCCAGATGGGACGGCAGAGGTAGTGAAGGTTTTCATGAAAAAGTGGAAGAATATAGAGCTCCTGTCAGGAGACAAAAAAGGTCTCGGAGCAGCTTACGTGCGAGGAATGAAGTATGCTATGGATGAGATGAAAGCAGATGCTGTCATGGAATTCGACTCTGATTTCCAGCATAACCCACACGACATACCTCGTTTAGTCAAAGCAATGGATGAAGGAGCTGATTATGTAATCGGCAGTAGATACATGGAGGGTGGTTCAATACCTAAAGAATGGGGAATAGACAGAAAGTTTTTAAGTGTTTTCGGCAATTTGGTTACCCGTATTGCTTGGCTGGACTTTAGTATCCATGATATGACATCAGGATTTAAGCTCACCAAAACGTCTGTTCTAAAAAAAATAGATCTGGATCATTTGCTTTCTTATCAATTTGCGTACAAAATGCATATTCTGCATGATGCTATCAAAGAAGGAGCTAAGGTAAAAGAAGTACCGATTTCTTTTCTGGAGAGGGAAAAGGGAACAAGCAAGATCAGCAAAAAAGATCAATTTGATTCTCTCTACGTTGTATTAAGATTGGGAGTTTATAAACGCAAACGTTTTGTAAAATTTTTGTTTGTGGGAGGTACGGGGTTTATCGTACAATTTATTACCACGTATCTTTCTATCCGGTTATTTAATTTAGAGCACTCTCAATTTATTGCCACTACAATTGGCGCAGAAACTGCTATTCTTTCTAATTTTATATTAAATAACAGATGGACGTTTAAGGATACCCATGCTATAAAGGAAAAGGGTAGCTTCCTTAAGAGGCTTTTTAAGTTCAACTTAACCTCACTATTCTCCATTGGTTTACAAACGTTCGTTACATTTGTTGCGGTTAAGTTCCTTGGCCCAAGAGTTGATATTTTCGGTTATCCGGTGCTGACATCGTTGGCTATACTCTTCCCAACAATTTTACTTATGGTTCTTCCACTTAATTACTTTATCTATAATAAAATAATCTGGAAGACACAATATCTTAAAAAAACCTAAGGAACAGGTATAGGTTTTTTATTTTCTATTGTCCATTTACCATTTTCCATTGGATTGACAATATATAAATTTCAAATCGAAAATAAATGGAAGATGGAACCTGGAAAATGGAAAATTATAGTTGAAATGAAAAAAAGACTACCCTTACTATTCTTAATTGGAATCCTCCTCCTCGCTGCTTTCTTGCGCCTGTATCATATTTCTGATTACATGACCTTCTTGGGTGATGAAGGACGGGATGTTCTTGTGGCGAAGAATATGCTGGAAGGCCACTTAACGCTTTTAGGCCCACGTTCATCGGCTGGTGATTTCTTTATGGGTCCGGCTTATTATTATATGATCACGCCCTTTTTATGGCTTTTTGGTTTGGATCCTGTAGGACCGGCAGTGATGGTAGCTCTTGTCGGAATAGTAACCGTTTTTCTTGTATATTTTGTTGGTAAAAAATTCTTTAATGAAAGAGCGGGTTTATATGCTGCAGCTTTGTATGCTGTATCTCCACTTGTTATTAGTTATTCCCGTTCATCATGGAATCCAAATGTTCTGCCATTTTTTTCTTTGATATTAATTTATAGTCTTTATAAAGCAGTTGAAGAAAAATCATGGAAATATTTTCTCCTTGCAGGTTTTTGTTTAGGTATTTCCCTACAGCTTCATTATCTGGCACTCTTTTTGGGAGTTGTGACAGCTGCTTATGTTTTCGTTAGTTGGTGGAGACAAAAGAAAAGGAAGATCCAGGCTTTGGTTAGTCATTATGCACAAGTATTGTTGGGATTTATTATCGGATTTTCCCCGTTTTTGGCATTTGAAGCGAGACATGAGTTCTTGAACACCAAAGCAATCATCAGTTTTATTTTTGGCGGTCAAACAGGAGAGGATTTGAATTCTTTACCTTTCTATACTATTGTGGGCGATGTGTTCTTTAGAGTTTTCGGAAAGCTGGTTTTCTATTTCCCTCCTCAGGAATGGTATGACAAATATAATCCGGTTCTTTTAGGTACGTATGGAGTTATCGTTGTCGTTATGGCAATTGCTGCTATTGTTTCTCTTTTCTATATAAAAAATAAAAATGCAAAGATGTTGCTTTTGTTATGGTTGGCATTTGGTATTCTTTTGTTCGGTTTATACAAAAAATCTATTTATGACTATCATTTTGCATTTATGTTTACTCTGCCTTTTCTGCTGATCGGTAATCTTCTGGCAAAGTTATTTGAGGTTAAGAAATATCGTCTGGTGATGGCAAGTGTAAGTGTTTTAATCTTTACGGGGTTATTTTTGTATAACTTTTCGGGTATGCCGTTTCGTTCTTCGCCTAATAAACAACGTGATCAGGTAAAGATGATTGCTGAATTTGTTATTTCCAAATCAGATAATAAGCCCTACAATTTTGCACTGATAACAGGCGGCAATTCAGATCATGCGTACCGCTATTACCTTGATGTTCTAGGACATAAGCCTGTAGGGCTTCAGAATTTGATTGAGGATCCAGAGAGGAAGAGTGCGACTAATCAATTGTTGGTCGTTTGTGAAGACCCCAATTGCCAACCTCTCGGACATCCTGGATTTGAAGTTGCAGGATTTGGAAGAGCAGAAATAGCTGGTAAGTGGGATGTATCCGTGGTAAAGGTATACAGACTCGTACCTTACAAAGAAGTTGAGAATTGAGATTTGAGAGTTGAGAAATAATTATTTGTCATTCCCGCGAAGGCGGGAATCCAGGAGTTCGTAAATTCTAAATTTAAAGCATCAAATCACAAATAAATTTAAAATCATAATGTTCAAAATCCAAAACGTTTTGAATTTTATATTTTGAATTGTAATTTATTTGGAGCTTGAGATTTTGAATTTGTTATTTGAAGAGTTTGGATTCCTGGTTTGCGGCCAGGAATGACAGCTGTGTATATGGATGAATCCCTCTACGAACCCGGTCCTACAATAGATTGGTTGCGGACGCAGCTTTGTCCCGTCTGTAAGTCTCCTATGGGTGATATGCCCGGTAGCCGCGATGCAGTATGCCATAATTGCGGATTCAAAGATCCATGTTGCGAGTGAATCTTGCAGAACTAATCAGAATCCTTCGACAAGTCATTCGACCGTGAGCTCAGACCGAATCGGCTGAGGATTATAGCCGCAGAACTACAGGAATTTATAACTGTTTATTTTGGGAATGCCAAAAAATTCTTCATTAACTTTATAGTCAGTTGAGCGATCCTGGACCTTGCCAGGATGACGATTGTTGGCAAAGAGATTATTCGAATCTTAGTGAGTTGATCATTGTCTTGAAGAGGTTTATGTTTTCTCCTTGTATCTCTTTATCGTATGTAATGAAAGAGATTAAATACATGAGGTCATCTTTATGTACAAGATAGTTGATGGAATATTCGTTAAGAGGTTTTCCTGGTTTTAAATAAGTGTAACTGACAGCAGGATATCTATCGTCGATGACCAGATTGCTTACTTTAATAGTAATATCTTTTTGCAGAGTTTCATAGGATGATAACCCCGACCTTGCATTGTATAATTTGTCAAAATCAAACTTAGAAAATGGAAGAGTTTTTATATTCACGAAGATTCCTCCGATTGTTGTCTGCGTACTATTATTATAAATTGTTATCGATTTATCATGTTCTTCATGTATAGCCCATGCTTGGGGATAATCAATTGAATATCCGTATTTAGTGGTTGTAAATGTTTTTAATTGTTGGGATACAATAAATTCTTTTTGCATTTGATTTATAGAATTGATGATAAATAAATGTTCTTTTACTGCCAAGCTTGCTGTCGCTACATACGTTGCCAAGCCAAAGATCATAAAGAAAGTAAGGAGCAATTTATCATCGGTGGATGTATCTTCAGTAGGTATTATATGTGAATGCGCAAATCTCCTTCTTAACAAAAAACTGAGGAAGAAAAATACCTGTCCCAAAAGGAAAATGCTTGCGATAAATCCCAAAGGGAAAAAGATTACTGATAACCAATAGCTTATGTGGATAAAGATAAGGGAAAGAAGAAGATAAAAGAAAGAGAACCAGCTGAGATATCCTTTGAGCATGGAAAAACTTTTTTTAAACGCAAAAAAAATGTTTTTCCCTTCAAATAATAGTATGAAATATGCTTGGCAGGTGATGATATGCAAGAAGAATAGTGCTGTAAGCAAGGTAAAAAATAATGGAATAATAAGTACCCAGTAGCCAAATGAATTTTCCCATGATAACCGTATAATAGTGAAGAGATAGCTGTAAAAAGTAGCAACAATAGTGAAAGCAGCTATTAATACAAGACTAGTAACTACATGAATTAAAATCAGTGCACAATGTTTTGGAAATATTTGCAAAGAAACTTGGAATGCAATTTTAATTGTGGGCTTTGTTCTCTTTTTCTCATCTTGAATTAAATAATAGAGAGCAGACAGGAGAATGCTGTTAAAAAATAGAATAGGGAAGAAACTTATGAAGAATATTACTGGAGCATTTATGAAAAGGTTGAATAATATAATTATAGAAAGGAATGAGATTTGTAGGAAAACAATCGTCTGAAGAAAGAAATGTCTGAATATAATAATGGAGTCTATTGTAAGATCAGCAGATTTTTCAATAGCAGCTATCCGGACAAGCTTATTCCAGATATGAAGTAATAAAAGGAAAAATACTCTTGTAAGTCTTCCTTTACGAAGCTTATGCAATGTTGTGTTTGAGTTTTTGTTTGTATCTTGTGAAACGTCTTTTACATCTCCTACCCATTTGCCTGTTTTTATCCTGTAATCAAAATACTCTTCAACAGCATTAAGACCAGCATTAATGGCTTTGAAGAAATTAACAATAGCTCTCCACATAATTGTATTTATACCTTACGCATCTGAATTCATACTTCTCCCTCTTGATCAAAGATCGGGGGATATGCATGGGATGAAAGATTAGTAAGTCATATACTATTATTGTTTCATCAAAGAAAAGGTCGTGTCAAGAAGCCGAAGTGTTAAATAGCATCAAAAAACTGCAAAAAACCCCCAAAGTTTGTTTTCACACGCCTCGGGGGTTTTTTGTCTTTGTTTCAGCTTATTTTTAAGCTGCGCCAATTTTGTACATTCCTGTACTACAAACTGGGCACTTAGCCTTAAGTGCTGGTTTACCATTTTTCATAGTAACCTTTTCTGGGTTTTCGACGTCTCTCTTTTGACGACATTTTACACAATACATTGATGCCATGGATAAATCACCCCCTTTCGTAACTGCTACAATTAACAGTTAACAATTAACAGCAAGGATAATAACTTAATTTTACCTTATGGTCAATTGTTACAGGTTAAAAAGCAAATTGTTTAATAACTATTTCCGCAACAAGAATACAGCTCGTAAGAACTGTTGTTTTTACAAGATCCTTAAAAAGGTACTTATAGCCGCTCGTTGAAATTGCTGGTGTTGGTTTATTTGTTTGTGTAGGTACGACATGATCAGCTATAATAGATTTGGTTGTTATTTCAATCTTTTCAGTGGACGAAACTGGTTGTTTCACAGCGGCCACAGGAAGTTTTTTTCTTTTATCTGCAAGCTTTTTGTCCCTGCGTGATTTTTTAATTTTAGGCATGAATGAAGCTAGATTACATTATTGACACCGAGGCTGTCAAGAGGGTAATATTGGCTTATGGCATTTCCTCTTACCCTGATAGGTCTTCTTTTAATTAGTATATGGTTGGGGTTTTTGACATTTTATCTCCGGCGTTTAATGACCAATTACAATACTTTGACAGATGGGGTGAATAAAAAAAATCTTGATACTGTACTGAGTAATATTATCAAAAGGATCCAGGAACAAAAAAAGGATCTTGCAGACCTAAGTGCCCGATGTGATACAATCGAAAAGAACCAATTGTTTGCGATACAAAAGATTGGACTTCTTCGGTTTAATCCATTTAAAGATACAGGAGGAGATCAAAGTTTTATTCTCTCATTAGTAGACGCAAAGAATACTGGAGTTGTTATAACAGCGCTTTATTCACGATCTGGGACGCGTTGGTATGCGAAGAAGATCGCTCATGGTAAAGGTGTGGAGCATGAGTTATCTGAGGAGGAAAAGAAAGCGTTGGTAGTAGCACAATCAGTTCAATAAAAATTATGAATAAAAAGGTACTTATTATTTTGGGAATAGGCGTTTATCTTTTATCCACAGGGGTGTCTTACTCAATTTTTTCTCAAAGAGCAGGATTATCTGCTCCTACTCCAGGAACTTCCACTGCTAAAGTCGGCAATGATTACGAAGCATTGACATTTGATGGATCGAAAACAGAGGAATGTCCATTGAATGGAGCTATGTATTCAAAGGATCAGAAGAAATGGTGGGAAAAACACAGACCTCTTGGAGTAATGATTGAAAATCATCTGGATTCACGTCCGCAATCTGGAATTTCTTTCGCAGATGTAACCTATGAAGCCGTAGCAGAAGGTGGTATTACCCGCACACTGAATGTCTATTATTGTCAGGATGCAGGTATTGTAGGTCCTGTACGGTCTGCGCGTACATATTTCCTCGATTTTATTTCTGAATACGGCAATTATCCATTATATGCTCACGTGGGTGGCGCTAATACTCCTGGACCTGCTGATGCTTTGGGCCAAATCGTTGATTATGGATGGAATCAATATAATGATTTGAATCAATTCTCCATTGGTTTCCCAACGTTCAAACGCGATGAAAGCAGACTGGGACGTGAAGTAGCTACAGAGCACACGATGTATTCTGTTACAAATAAACTATGGGCAGTAGGTGTCAAAAGAGGGTTAACTGAGAAAGATAAAGATGGGGATTCGTGGGATGATAATTTTGTAAAGTATTCATTTAAAGAAGACGCACCTGTTGATAAGCGTCCTGCATCCCAGTCTATCAACATTGAATTCTGGAATAACTCCAATTACTATGTGGATTGGACATATGATAAAGTAGACAACTTATACTTGCGTAACAATGGTGGAGAAGAACACATCGATAGAAATACAAAGAAACAGCTTTCTGCCCGTAATGTGGTAGTGCTCTATATGACTGAAAGCCATGCAAATGATGGTTATGAGGATAATGCACACTTGCTCTATGGCACCAAAGGTACAGGTAAGGCTTTGATATTTATGGATGGTAAGCAAATTAAGGGAACATGGAAAAAATCAGGGAGAGAAGGGCGCACTATCGTTACCGATGCAAATGGAGAAGAGATCAAATTTAACAGAGGAAAAATTTGGTTCGAGATTCAGCCTACAGACGGCACCGTAACAGTAAAGTAAACCTCATATTTCATCTAGGCAGATTGAGTACATATTTGATATAATCTGCTAAGATTAGTCTAAAGTTATCAGGTTATAAAGT
>CAMPGJ010000037.1 GCA_946885425.1 uncultured bacterium | reverse complement strand
ATGGAAAATTTACTTACTCTTCTATTTTAGTACATTCTTCAAAAACTTTCCTGTCCAGGATTTGGGGTTACTGGCTATTTCCTGTGGGGTACCTGTAGCGATGATCTGCCCGCCTTTTTCTCCTCCTTCAGGCCCCAGGTCGATGATGTAGTCAGCATTTTTGATGACATCTAAATTGTGTTCTATAACAATAACTGAGTTCCCTTGATCAACTAGTCTTCTTAGTACGTACAAGAGCTTCTCAAGGTCAGCAAAATGCAGTCCTGTTGTCGGTTCATCCAATATATATAAAGCATCACGTCCTTTTTTGGATAGTTCTGTTGCTAATTTAACTCTTTGCGCTTCACCACCTGAGAGTGTAGGTGCTGGTTGGCCCAGTTTGATATATGAAAGTCCTACGTCATTGAGCGTTGCCAGTCTATGTGCAAGCCCAGGCATGAATGAAAAGAAGCTGAGCGCTTCTGTGACACTCATATTCAGCACATCAGAGATATTTTTATTATTGAAGAGTACTTCTAACGCTTCATGTGTATATTGTTTCCCTTCACATACTTCGCATGTTATATATACATCAGGCATGAATTGCATTTCAATTTTTATCTGTCCCTCACCCTGGCATGCTTCACACCTTCCGCCTTTGACATTGAATGAGAATCTTCCTGGGCCATATCCTCTAAGTTTGGCTTCTTTGGTACCTGCAAAAATATCCCGGATATACCCAAATGCTCCGGTGTAGGTGGCTGCATTGCTCCTTGGTGTTCGTCCAATTGGTGATTGGTCTATAGAAAAGACATTCTTGATGTGCTCATATCCCTGAAGTTCTACAAACGCTCCTGGCTTCTGTGGATGATATGGATTTTTCGATTTCATTAATGCGTGGAAAAGAATATCATTTATCAAAGTGGACTTTCCGCTACCTGATACCCCGGTGATCACAACAAATTTTCCCAGTGGGAATTCAACATCAATGTTTTTAAGGTTATTCTGAGAAGCACCGATTAGCTTGAGTGATTTGTCATCCTGGAAGGAGCTTGAGCGACTGATAGGATCTCCTGATGCGATTCTATCGCTTCGCTCCAGAATGACAGTGTCTCTTTTAACTGTGATCTTCTTCCTTCCTGAGAGATATGCTCCTGTGATGGAATCTTTATTTTTCTTTAATTCATCTACCGTTCCTTTTGCTATTACATGGCCACCTGCGGCTCCCGCTCCGGGTCCAAAGTCGAACATGTAATCTGATGCTTCCATGGTATCTTCATCATGTTCAACAACGAGTACCGTGTTGCCTAGTTCGCGGAGTTTTTTAAGTGTTTCAATTAATTTTGTATTATCTCTTTGGTGCAGACCGATGGATGGTTCGTCTAAGACGTAGAGTACACCTGTCAGACCGCTTCCAATTTGAGAGGCTAATCTAATACGTTGTGCTTCTCCACCAGAAAGTGTTGATGCTGTACGTGCGAGTGTCAGATATTCCAATCCAACATCTGTGAGAAAGGTTAGACGTTCACGAATTTCACGCAGAATCATCTTCCCTATTATATTTTCACGTTCAGAAAATACCTGAGGGAGTGAATTTACAAATGCCAGTGCTTTTTCAATAGATAGGTCAGATACATAAACAATTGATTTACCATCGATAGTCACTGAAAGCGCTTCTCTTTTGAGTCTGCCTCCGTCACAATCCCGGCAAACTTCGTATTTCATGAATTTATCAATTTGGGATCGCATAAACTGCGATTCCGACTCGTTATACTTTTTGCGTAGTTCAGCGGCGATACCTTTGAATGGTTCGTGGATAACGGTCTCTCTCCCCCATTTATTTTCTCCCTGTACGTAATACTCTTTGCTTCCGGTACCATTAAGCAATAATTCTTTCTGTTCTGTGGATATTTCCGAAAGACGTTTCGTCATCGGAATATTATTTTCGTCACAGAATGTTTTAAAAGTTCGGGAGAACCAGGTGTCATTACTACCAATATTAAAGAAGGGAACTATGCCTCCTTCATTGATTGTTAGATTATCATTAAATATTAATTCCGGATCCCCCGTTAATACTTTTCCTAGTCCTGAACAATTTTGGCAAGCGCCGTGCGGTGTGTTGAATGAAAAGATTCTTGGCTCAATATCAGGAAGAGAAATATTATCAACCGGACAAGCAAATTTTTCTGAAAAAAGGACATCATCCATCTTTTCAGGTTTTTCAGGCATTGTGAAGGATGCATCTCTAATCAAGGCTACTGTCATTTCACTGTTGCCAAATTGCAGTGCCTGCTCGACATCATTGACGAGTCGCATTCGGTCAGTATCTTTTTGAAGTGATATAGCATCAATAACAAGATCAATTGAGTGCTTGTTGGTCTTGATGAGGGTGAACTGTTCTGTAAGATTATAGATGTAGCCGTCAATTCTGACCTTGGTATATCCTCGCTTTTTTAGTCCATTAAATAGGTCTGTATATTCGCCCCGTCTATCTTTGACGATTGGAGCAAGAAGCAGCATGCGTAGTTCCTTTTTTCCGACTTCTCTGTGTGTATCATACATTTTAAAGATAGAATCAACAATTTGTTCTTTGGATTGTCTTGCAATTTCCCTGCCGCATTTTGGACAATGAGGATGCCCCACGCGGGCAAAGAGTAACCTCATATAATCGTAGATTTCGGTTACTGTACCAACTGTTGAACGAGGATTATGTGATGTTGATTTCTGGTCGATAGAAATTGCAGGTGAAAGACCTTCAATTACATCAACATCAGGTTTTTTCATCGTGCCAAGAAATTGTCTTGCATAGGAAGAAAGACTCTCTACATATCTCCGTTGTCCCTCAGCATAAACAGTATCAAACGCTAATGAAGATTTTCCACTACCGGAAAGCCCCGTAAATACAACAAGCTTATTCTTAGGGATTTCCAGATCGATATTCTTTAAGTTATGTTCGCGTGCTCCGCGGATGGTAATTTTGTCCATGAGTTAAGGGTGAAGGGTAAAGGATGCTTTGCCCTTGTTTAGCGTCTCATTATAGCTCAATTCTGAGGCTAAGGCAAACGGGGGTGTGTTTTATAGTTAAAAGTGTCCCTGCTCATCTTTTTTTAGTTGGTAGAGTTCTATCATAGTTACTGCCCCCCAGGCAAATTTTTCGCTAAATTTACCCCGTTTTCTTGCCGATTCAATTTTGCGGATAAAAACTGGATTTTCTTTCTGAAGCTCTCTTCCTTCCCGGGCAAAATGGCTATGTAAGCTTTTTGCTTCTCCTAGTTTGCGTATAAAGTTATCTGTATAATCCTCAACAATTTTATCAGAAAGAGGTAAAAGTGAGTTGTAATGTGTTTTTTTTCTGAGTAATTTAGCCCCCCATAAAGCCCCTTTTGAAAATTCTTCTATTGATTCATAATTTTTTTTAGAGCCTCCAATTTCCAGAGCCGAAGTAAGAATTTGTGCAGCCAATATAGTGTCTTGTTTTAGTACAATATTTCTTTCACGCAGCAATTCTTCCTGAATAGGTGGATAGATTTTCTTTCCAACAGATCTAACTCCAAGAGGAATGCGGTCATCCATGAGTTTCTTTTCGACCTCAGACCGAGCTTTATTTCTTATAGTTTCAATCGCTCCCAGAACATTTTTCACTCCTCCGTAATATCGTTCTCTCATAGACAGATTCTACCATGCAATACCATGGATGAATAGCTATGGGAAAGAAAAAAGATGCTGAAAGGAGATTATTCTAATAAGAGGCTAGCAAGGTTGGTCTTGTGCTGGAGATGTTTAAAATCACCTTCGTATTTTAATGTTCCGTTATTAAGAAGAATCACATAATCAGCCTCATTCATAATATCTAAAATATTTGTGACAATGATAACAGTCTTTCCTTTACCAAAGGTTTTAATATTTTTCCATACAATTCGTTTTGTTTCTTCATCCAAATTGGAAAATGGCTCATCAAGAATTAAGATATTTGCATTTTTTATAAATGCTCTAGCAAGCATCAGACGTTGTCGTTGGCCTCCGGAAAGATAGTTTCCACCTTCACCAACTTTAAAATTGTAACCCTGAGGATGTCTTACGATAAAATCTTCAGCACACGCTAGTTTCGCAGCATTTTGTATTTCTTCATATGTAGCATTAGATTTCCCAAAAGAAATAATATTATGAACAGTATGATTAAAGAGAGTAGTTTCCTGCGCCATATATGCTACATTGTCACGGAGGGTTTTGATTGTATATTGGGTGATATCAGTGCCGCCTAATAGTATTCTCCCCGTTGTCGGTTTCTCTATAAGTCTGGGGATAAGAGAGATAAGGGAAGTTTTACCAGAGCCACTAATGCCGGCAATAATCGTTATTTTATTTGCAGGAATTTTAAATGAGATATTTGAAAGAACAGAAAAATTTTCTTGTCCAGTCAGAGTAATATTTTCAAATGTAATTGAGGTATCTTTTACTTCTTCTACTTTGCCAGTATCCTCCAGGTGAGTTTCAGTCTTGAAGAAATCTGATAGTCTCCCTATTCTAACCTTAGATTGCTTGAGGCTGTATGCTGAATCAGCTATAGATATCATAGGATTTGTTAAATTATCCAGGTAATAAATGAATACGATTAGCAGTCCTGCAGTAAGTTCTCCGGAAAAAACAGCAGTGATGCCGTATGCAAAAATTGTTGAGTATATTATTGCGATAGCCAACCCAACGATTAAGTCGTACATGAAATTTACTTTGAAAAGCCGTAGTTCTGCTTTGAGAGCTTCACTTTCAGTCCTGTTAAATTCCTGAGAAATAAATTGTTCTTTCGAGTACGCCTGAATAATTTTTAACTGAGACAACGATTGCTGCATAAAAGAATAGACGGTACTGTTTGCAATTTCAGAACGCAGACTGGCACGACCTATTTTTTTATTAAATACATATAGTGCGGCAGCGAGAAAAGGAACAGTTAAAAATGAAATAAGAGTGAGCTGTACATTAATAAAGAACATGATAACTGTGGTTACAATTAAGAAGAGGCTTGACGTAATAATAGGAAGAATTGCATCTTCAATCAATTCTCCGATTGCATAGACATCTGATGATAGTCTATAGATATAATCTCCAATATCTATTTTCCTGAAAAAACCGATATTGAATGATTCCAGACTTCGGAAAGCTATTTTTGAGAAATCATAAATGCCTTTTTGTATAACCGCCTTTGTAACAATGGCCTGAATAAAGTCAACGATACTTAGGAGAATGTTGGTTATGAAGAAGAGGATAACAACAAACCCGCCTAGCATTTCAGGGGTAGGAAAAGCGGCAAGTAAAGTATCAACAAATGGGAAGCCTTCTGTTTCGAGTGGTTTGCCGCCTAGGACATTATCGATAAGAATTTTATAGGCAAAGGGGCTAACAGCTTCAAGTCCCACACCGATAAGAATTAATGCGAAAATAGAGAAGAATTTCCAGAAATTTTCTTTCAGGAGCGTAAATAGGATATCGTTTACAACCTTCATGGGACAGAAAAGCTTACTATTTAACCATAGCAACAATGGAAGGGTTTTTCAAGATTTATCTCTTTGGAGGCATTACAGCACGAATAGCGGAATGTATTTTTCTCTTCACAAGCTCGGTTATTGAAGGCGATTTTTCTTGTGGGGCATAATCTCCGGATTTAATTCGTTCCTGGTTTTGTTTTTCCTGTAGCCGCTGAGTTATATCTATAACATTGTTTGGCTCTTGTTCGCTCATAATTTCATTATACAGCCTTATTTTCTCCGGAACAACCTGTCTATTTGCTCCCGCAGCATTTCTATTTTTATTGGACGTCCATGCGGACATGTCGCATTGTTACGCGTTTTTTGCAATTGCTCTACCAATTCTTTGCATTGTTTTTTGTCTAGTGGGGTTCCTGCTTTAATAGCAGCTCGGCAAGCTAGATAAGCAATCATTCTTTTGCTTATGGTGTCTAGTTCTTTCGGGTTATTTTTTTGTTGGATATCTTCCAAAATTTCGTGAATGAGCTTTTTATGATTTCTATCATGAAATAACATGGGCACATTATGGAGCAGGAAGCTATTACCTTTAAAATGTGCTATTTCAAATCCGAGTCTTGCAAGAAAATCAATGTACTCGTGCAATAATTCAGCTTCAGTAAATGACAAATCAAAAAGTATTGGTTCGGGCAATGCAAAATTTCTTTTTTCGTGAGTTTCATTTTCAAATTGTTCCAGAAACTGTTCAAACAGAATGCGTTCATGAGCTGCATGTTGGTCAATAAGTAATAAACCGTGTTTTGTCGGAGCTAATAAATAAAGGTTATGTATCTGAGATATTTCCGATGATTTTATAATTGTCTCTAATTCCCAAGGAAGCTTCTTCTCCTTTAAAAGTTTCCCTGCGTATGATTTAGTATTGCCATAGGTAATAAAAGGCGCGTCCTGCAGTCTGGAATCTTCAGATGGAAAGGTATCGTCCCAATAACTCTTGTGAAAGGTTAAATTGTTTTCAGCCAACGTTTTTGCTATTGCCCTATTAACCGCGTCAAAAATTAGTTGATTGTTCACAAAACGAACTTGTTCTTTCCGAGGGTGGACATTAACGTCTACAGCTTCATACGGCAAAGACAAAAATAAAAAACAAATTGGATATGCTCCTGAATGAATAGCATTGCCATACGCATCTTTAATAGCCAGTGATATCGCACGGTCAGTTACTTTTCTTTTGTTGATGAAAAGATATTGTTTATAGGGAGTAGACGTGGTTATCTGCGGTTTGGTTATGAAACCTGAAATAGTTATATAGCTGTCTGTATATGCTATCGGCAGAAGATTAGAAAATATATCGTTACCCATGAGTTCATAAATCCTGTCAACGGACTCAGCAGTCTTTGGCAAATCAAATAATATTTTTTCATTGTGGATGAGTGTGAAGCTGACCTGAGGATATGCAATAGCAAAGTTAGTTACTGTATCAATAATATATCTAAATTCTGTCCTGAGGCTTTTAAGGAATTTTTTCCTGCCGGGTACTGAGTAAAATAGATTTTCAACGGTAACAACAGTACCTTTGGGCATGCCAATTGGTGAAAATTTTTCTATTCTACCATTACGTAATTCCAGTAGTGTCCCTGCTTTATCCTGAGAACTCTTGCTTTTAATTGTCATTCTACTGATTGCCGCAATACTGGATAAAGCTTCTCCACGAAAGCCATGTGTTTCTATCGATATTAGATCTTCTTCTGAAGTGATTTTGCTGGTCCGATGATGTTTGAAAGATTCTTTTATGTCTTCCGGACTCATCCCATGCCCGTCATCGATGACAGTAATCCGTTTGAGTCCACTTTCATCAATTTGAATAGTGATAGCAGAAGCCTGCGCGTCCAGTGAGTTCTCAATTAATTCTTTAACCGCATACACCGGCCTCTCAATAACCTCCCCAGCTGCAATTTTTGAAATAATGTTTTGTGAAAGTGGATGAATTTTATTCATATCATGCTCTTCTCCCTCTCCTTTTAAGGGAAGGAACGACTAAGCTAACATATTTTTCTTATTCTGTTTCTCCACTAATGTTACTTTATCTTTCAAATCTGCCAGTTTATTGAGAGCTTCTAATGGAGTTAGTTGGTGGATGTTAATTTCTTCCAGCTCTTTCCGGATCAGGTGGTCGACGAGACTTGATTGTTGCATAGGGGAATCTTGTAAGGGCACAATGCTTTGTGCCCCTACGGTGATTGGTTCTTCTAGATGTCTATTTTCCAATTCTTCCAAAAGTTCTTTTGCCCGTTTGATAATCTGCTCGGGGATTCCGGCTAACTTGGCTACGGCTATGCCAAAGCTATGTGATGCTCCACCCTCTGTTAATGTATATAAGAAAATTGGCTCTTCTTCATGATTATCAGCAACTGACATATGATAATTTTTGATAATTTTCGGATACTGTTCTTCGAGTGTTTGCAGTTCATGATAATGTGTGGCGAAAAGAGTCTTGGGCGAATATCCTTTTGTTGCTAAATATTCTGCGACTGCCCATGCAATACTAATACCGTCATATGTGCTGGTCCCCCGCCCTATTTCATCCATAATGATGAGGCTGTTTTTTGTTGCGTGATGGAGAATATGTGCTGTTTCTACCATTTCTACCATAAATGTAGAAAGGCCGGAGGTGATAACGTCTGAAGCGCCGCTTCTCACAAAGATTCTGTCTACCGGGCTGATGTGCGCTTTTTCTGCTGGTACATAACATCCCATCTGCGCCATGAGAACAATAGCAGCTACTTGGCGTATGAATACAGATTTGCCAGCCATATTAGGACCAGTGATCAAAAGTAATTGCTGGCTAATAGCATCCAGCTTTACATCATTTGGTACAAATTGTTTATTTTCAAGCAGAGTCTCTACCACAGGATGACGTCCGTTTGTAATAGTGATTTCTCCGGAATAAAGAAGTTTTGGCTTAATGTAATTTCTTTTCTCAGCCAGATGAGCAAAAGTAAGCAGACAATCCAGGATAGCAATACTATCAGCCGCTTCTTGTATGCAAGTTGTCTGGTTGAGTACCTGCTCCAGAACATTCATAAACATAGTAAATTCAATCTCATTGATCTTTTCTTCTGCGGTTAGAATAATCTCTTCCTGCTCTTTTAATTCAGGAGTAATAAATCTCTCTGCATTTACGAGCGTTTGCTTGCGCATATAGTTCAGAGGAACATGTGCTAAGTTTGCTTTGCTTACCTCAATATAAAAGCCAAACACTTGATTGAACCGTACTTTTAAAGAAGATATTCCCGTCTTGTCGCGTTCCTCTTTCTCCAGAGCCACAATCAATTCTTTACTCCCTCCGACAATCGTACGAAGCTTATCAAGTTCTTTATTTACACCTGTTTGAATCAGTCCCCCCTCGCGAAGGCTGATAGGAGGCTCTGGAGCAATAGTAGATTCGATGAGAGAAATGATGTGTGTAAGAGTATCA
>CAMPGJ010000036.1 GCA_946885425.1 uncultured bacterium | reverse complement strand
GAAGAATATAAAGTAGATAACGATAAGTCATGGGATGAAATATGGACACCAAATGACTTAGCGTATTATGAAAGCTATAACCCACAGTCAAGGGCAGACCTTTTGATTAAGTTGAATGAAATAAAAAGATTTTAATATCGTTAGGCTAATCATCTCTGCAATACTTTTATAATGAATGGTGAAGAACTTAAGAATAAAATCCAGGAAATTTTAGGAAAAGAAATTACTACCTTTGTTTTAAAAGGTAAGGGCGCCTGTAACAATGCATACTACATTGAAACTGTTGATTCAAAACGGAACAGTTAAAAGTTTAATAAAAAAATATACTGGTTCCGAGAATACTTCCCTGGTTTATACTTAGTTGCATGGTGTTCAGGCGGGTCTTTTTCTGACAAATTAGTGATGAGAGTAAACTGGAAACTCTAAAAAAGATAATTAGAAAACATTGCCATAATTACTCTGAAGATCAGATTTTAGAAGCAGCAATATCCCGGATATTCATTTAGGGAAAGAACCTCAACCCCGGAAATTGAGGTGGTCACAGTTTTTTCACTGCTCAGGCTTTCAAATGCCGGGTTGAATGCTAAAATAAAAGCAAATGGCCGACGTACTAAATCCTTCCCAGCGATCATACAACATGTCAAGAATCCGTTCGGAGAATACAGGCCCGGAGATATTACTAAGGGATTTGTTAATTTCCAGCGGCCTGGGGTCATTTGAGATGCAACCCGGGGGAGTATTTGGTAAACCCGATTTTTACTTTCCCAACCGAAATGCAGTGATATTTGTTGACGGTTGTTTCTGGCATGGCTGCAGTACCTGTTTTAAATCGCCGAAAACAAATAAAAATTTCTGGGACGCTAAAATAAAATCTAATATAAAAAGGGATACCAGGGTGGGTAAACTTCTTGAAGAAGCAGGAGTACAGGTGATCCGAATCAAGGAACACGAGTTAAAGAAAAACCCGGATCTCATCATAAAAAACATAAAGAAAATCTTACCGAAGGATAAAAGGCCTAAAGTGCTTGATCTTTTTGCGGGTGCAGGAGGTTTGTCAGAAGGATTTATAAGATCCGGATGTGAAGTAATCGGTCATGTTGAGATGGATAAAAATGCATGCAGTACTCTGGTTACCAGGATGATTTACCATTCGTTGCTCAGACAAAATAAGATTGATGAATATAAAAGATATCTTCTTGGAAAGATATCCAAGGATGAGCTTATTGAAAAGCATTGTCTTCAGAAAGAAAGGGATTCAGTTCTGTGCGCGAAGGTGGAGAAAGATAACTACAAAGATCTCATCAAACAAATACAGGATCGCTTGGGCGGACAGGAACTTGATATTATTGTCGGTGGTCCTCCGTGCCAGGCATATTCTTACATTGGACGTGCCCGCGATGATAAAAATATGCGCCGTGACGAAAGGAATTTCCTGTACAGGTATTATATTGAGTTTTTGAAGGTCCTCCAGCCGAAGATATTTGTATTTGAGAACGTCCCTGGTCTTCAGAGTGCAGGTAAGGGACGCTATTTGGCAGATATGCGCCGGCTGATGAAAAAAGCCGGATACTCAACTGACTATAAAATTTTGAACGCTGCAGATTACGGAGTCCCCCAGAATCGTAAAAGAGTAATTCTTGTAGGGTGGAATAAAAATTCAAAACTAAAATCTTATCCCGATTTCCCTATGGTGAAGAGAAACTATCTTGTTAAAGACTTCCTCTCTGACCTGCCTAAATTAAATGCCGGGGATTCAAAGGTAATCCGCAAATTTACAAAAGGAAGCGAACTGTTAAAGAAAATTGGAGTTGTAAACACAGATATTGGACTGCTTACGGACCATGTAACAAGACCTAACACCAGGCAGGATCTGGAAATTTATCGTCTTGCGGTAAAGGCAAAGAATGAGGGGAAAAATATTAAATATAATGAGCTGCCATCAAGATTGAAAACTCATATGAATGAAGAGGGATTTTTAGACAGGTTTAAGGTTGTTGATTCACAGGCACCTGGTTCACATACAGTTGTTGCCCACATAGCAAAGGACGGACATTTCTATATCCACCCGGACATAAGGCAAAACCGCTCACTTTCTGTCAGAGAGGCTGCCAGGTTGCAAACATTCCCGGATGATTATAAGTTTGAGGGGCAAAGGGGCCCGCAATTCAAACAAATTGGAAATGCTGTACCTCCCATGCTGTCAGAAACTATAGCCAATACACTGATTAAATACCTGTAAACATATGAAAACACTCAAGACTAATCCCGGTGCAAAGCGACTAATGGAAAGTCTGAGAAATATGGGATACGACTCCAGTACTGCTGTTGCTGATCTGGTCGATAACAGTATCGTCGCGAATGCTTCTGAAATCCACATAGATCTTCTTCCCAAATCGGACGACCGTCCTGCTGCTATTGTTATTTCTGATAATGGAGACGGGATGGATAAAGACACCCTGCATGAGGCCATGCGTTTTGGTGCCTTTCAGGAATATTCATCCGGCGATCTGGGTAAATACGGACTGGGCCTAAAAACTGCCTCATTAAGCCAGGGACGCACCCTCACCGTATCTTCAAAAGCAAAAGCAGGACATGACGTCAGACCAAGACGACATTGTATGCGCTGGGATATTGATCATGTATACGAGACCGATGACTGGGATCTAATGCTTCTGTCAGATGATGAGCTTGAATCATGGGAACGGGACATTCTTAATAATTCAGTCTCACAGGATAATGGAACCACCGTACTCTGGACTGATCTTGATGAAGCTTTGCCTCTCCTGTCTGAAGGCGACGTTAGAGAGCGTGAGAAATTTTTAGCCCGTCTTATTGAAGAAATAAGTAACCATCTCAGGATGGTATTCCATAGGTTCATGCAGGGCTCAGTTTCAGGTCACAGGAAACTTAATATTTATGTATGCGGAGAAAAGCTTATTCCCTGGGATCCATTCTGCAGACAGGAAAAAACCAGGGAGCTGGATATTCTTAAAATGAATGTTATTTCTCTGGACCCCGATGGCTCGAAACTTAAAGAATCTGTGTTGGTAACTCCCTTTGTTTTACCCAGAGAAGACGAGTTTTCTTCTGTTGAAGCATGGAAAGATGCGTCAGGTCCAAAAAACTGGAATCAGCATCAGGGATTTTATTTCTACAGAAATAATCGCCTGCTTCAGGCCGGTGGCTGGAGCAGACTGAGAGCACTAGACGAACATACCAAACTCTTGCGTGTCGCCGTAGATTTTCCGGGAGAACTTGATCGGGCTTTTTCAATAAATATAACGAAGATGAAGGCCAGGATCCCAGATGAAATCAGGGATCAGATAGGGGCACAGGTAAGCAAATGGGTAAAAACAGCCAGGACACGCTACGATGGCAAGTCACCGGATGAGAGAAGGACACCACTATCACTTTCGGCAATAAAGTCCGCCGGTGAATCGCCCGTTGCAGTTAATGTAGGGCCGGTAACTTTTTCAAAAAATGCATCCGGACGAGAATTGTCTGTCGTTAAAGACAAAAAGACAGGTGTGATAAATATGATGATCCCTAAAAATCATGCTCTATTTGAGATTTTTAATATGAAAAATAACAGCAGAGAAGATTTAAAAAAACTTTGTTTGGCGTCCTTAAGTCTGTTGGAGGCTGTCTATGAAAAGAAGATTCCGGCAAGTCATATCCCAATGGCAGCCATTAAGAAAATTTACAGGAGTTTATGACAATAAAAACTCTTTCTGATGCAGTAACAATAGTGGAGTTTCTAATTTCCCGTCAGGGGAAATCTGTTGATGATGCAATTAAAGAAACCGGGGTCCCTCTTCATTTACGTGAACAGGTCACTAAATACTTTGCACCACCGCTTGAAATTACCTCTCCGCACCTTATTGTCGGGGACAATCGTCAGATACCAAGATGTAATCCAGGTACAGACTCAATGCAGCAATACTTTGGTGCACTCCGGCGTTTTCTGATCGAAGAGCGTCTAAGACCAAAATCCATTGTAGGTACCCTTGCAGAGACTTCTCTTGGTCTGGTGCGTCGTTTGCCCAAACCTGACACTGTAGATGAATTTCAGACCCGTGGACTGGTAGTAGGTCACATTCAAAGTGGAAAAACAGCAATGATGGCAGCGCTTATGGCGCGCGCTGCAGATGAAGGATACAAACTTTTTATTGTTCTCGGGGGTTTATGGAAAGATCTTCGCGCACAGACTCAGCGTCGTCTTGATCAGGAGATAACGGGAGATTCCGACAATACGGCTGACGGCCCGTTTGTAGTGCACGATGCAGGTGTATCACGCTGGGCACGTTTAACGGAGTCGGGACCGGAAGGAGACTTTAAAGCGGGTACAACATATGATCTTGATACACGAACACCAAAGCTTGCTGTAATAAAAAAGAACAAAAAAATCGAGAGTCTGGTACGATGGTTGGAAAGAACCAACGTGCAGCTGAAAGATCTGCCTGCAATTATTATCGATGACGAGGCAGATCAGGGATCGATAAATACAAATTACGGAAAGAAAGATGATGATGGTGAAGACATAGACCCGTCTGCGACAAACAGACGTATAAGGGAGCTTCTTGGCATCCTGCCAAAATGTGTGTATGTAGGATTCACTGCAACACCCTTTGCAAACGTTCTTATTGATGCTTCAGAAGATGATTTGTACCCACGAGATTTTATTGCAACACTTCCTGAACCTCCGGGATATTTTGGTCCGCGAAAACTTTTTGGTCTTGGAATGGATCCATCAGATCTCTTTTCTGATGAAAGAGAGGCTCCCGCTCTTGATGTGATACGACATGTAAAGGATGAAGATCTGGACCAGATTGATGAAGCACTTGAATCAAGAGGAAAGGCTCCAAGAATTTTAGGAGAAGCTCTCCTTGCTTTCGTACTAAGCAGCTGCGCCCGCCTTGCCAGGGGCCATGAACGGGAACATTTTAGTATGCTGGTTCATCCATCCCAAAGAACTGAACCTCATCAGATTTTCGCCGATGCAATCACGGAAGAACTTCAGTTATTGAGAGGTGCAGCAGCACGTCCTGCCGTATTTCCCGGCTTAATGAATCAGGCTAAAGATATGTGGGAGTCTGACTTCAGAAGGGTGACCCGTGAGCAGCAGGATCCAGGACTTCCAGAGCATGATTTTGAAACGGTCTGGAAATTTGCAAAGCAGATTACTGACGCTATAGAGATAAAAATACTGAACACTCGTTCACAGGATATTCTTGATTATTCCGGTACACCGAAAAGATATGTGGTTGTTGGTGGTAACAGACTTTCAAGGGGTCTTACACTTGAAGGTCTGAGCGTGAGTCTCTTTAACCGGGATTCAAATCAGTACGACACGCTGCTTCAGATGGGGAGATGGTTTGGTTACCGCCCAAACTATTATGACCTGACTCGTATTTACGTAGATAAGCAAATGGAAGAGAAATTTGCGGAACTGGCCAGAGTTGAAGAGGAACTCAGGGCTGATCTGAGAAAATATGCTGAAGAACCTGATCCTCCGACTCCCATTGAACTTAAACCCATTATAAGGAGGCATCCGACTATGGCAGTTACCTCCAGGATGAAGATGGGGGCCGGCAGACCCGTCTCTATTTCATTCCAGAACACCATCCAGCAGACGGTATCTTTTCCGGTAGACAATAAGGCATTGCTCAGGAAAAACATTGAATCAGGCCTGGGACTTATTTCCGGCCTGAATAAGCCTGTGAGTGTTTCCGGAGAAGGGATGCATATATGGAAAGACATTCCAGCCAGGACGATAATTGATTTTCTCAATTCCTACGAATTTAGCCGCGAGGCAAGGAACATCAACAGGCAGAACCTCGTCGGTTATATTTCCAGGCAAAATGATGCAGGAGAACTGGTTTCCTGGGATATTGTGCTTCCCCGTGGTAATCCTAAACGGGACATACACACATGGACAAAAGATATATTTACGCGCAAAGTTGAGCGTGTACCGATGACAGAAAAGTCTATAAGGGTATTGTCGAGCCCTGGAGACAGAAAAATATGGCTGGAGAGAACCGGAAGAAATCCTGAAGACCCGACACGCGGCTGCCTGATGCTTTATATGATCGACAAGACGTCAGGCGCAGACAAGAACAGGGCTTTCTTCGATAATCCAGCTAACGCTGAAGATATACTTGGTCTTGTCCTGATTTTCCCTGAATCCGAATCATATGAGGCAGTCGAATATATATCCCAATAGCTCAATCTCTTTTGCAGGAGTTTTACAGCCTCTTCTGGAGGTTCTTGGTCGTAAGAGTGTACAAAAAGATAAGTTGCTGGGACAGGAAGTTGTTATCCATAGAGAAGATATCGGAGTAATTATTGCACTGGATTCAGAGAATAATATCCACCTCCTTATTTCTACCGGAAAAAAAGAAGACAAGCGGTTGGAAAAAATTGAACTGCAGGGGCTAAGTGTAGACTTCAGGGAGTGGGCTGTGGCGGGTCTTCCGGCACAAAACTATCTCGATCTGTCATGTTCTACCGGCTCGCTTCCAGCGTTTAAGAGACCGTTTCTGAGATTTGCAGAAGATATTCTCTATGAAATTTCGCAATCCTCGTCAGTTCCGGAAGAGGCAATTTATCGCGTCCTCCTGAAATGGAAGCGCTTCTGGAGTGTAGAAACTCATCCAGATATAAACATAGAATGGTTGCGCGGGATTTTTGGAGAGCTCCTGTTCCTGAATCAGCTCATTAAAAATCTGGGTCCGGATGTTGTGTATCGCTGGGAAGGTCCGCTTGGAAGTGATCATGATTTTCAGGCGGGGACCACTATTGCGACGGAGGTAAAAACTTCTGTTTCACTTCCTTTTGAAATACACTGCAATATCCGACAGCTAGATCCTGAACTCTTTAAGAATTTGTACCTTGTATGCTACCGGCTAACGCGTTCTGATCAGGGGACATCTCTGCCAAGGCTCGTAAAAATTCTGGAAGAGTCATTTAATGACGAGTTATTACTGGATGAATTTCATAAAAGGCTTGCTGCTGCCGGGTATCAGAGGCAACTCGAGGATCAATATTCTGACTATCCTTTAGATGCTACAGAGGAAGTGGTATTCAGGGTAAACGATTCATTCCCCAAAATTATAGAAAAGAGTTTCATCAGCTCTCCTGATCACAGAATAAGTAATATACGCTATACACTGGAATTATCCGGTATCGATCAGCTCGGATTGCAGGATATAAAAGAAGATCTTAAATCTTTAAAATACAATGAAGGCAAATAACCAGCTTGCTCTCATCGTTGCATACTTCCTTTCAAGAAAAGACAGGGATGGCTATAAGAGCCTGGGGTTCTCCTCATTCAATGAAGCCACTAAGGAAACAGGCAGGCTTCTCGGTGTAAAAGTTAATACTGTGAAAAATATGAGGGATGAATTTGACCCCTATCATGATAACAGCCGGGTTGGATGGCTTAGAGAATTACGCGGAAGCAGAATGAATGTTTTAAAAGCATTTCAGGAGACTGATGACGGGACATTGCTGGAGATAGTAAAAGGCATTCTCTTTGATCAGGAATTCAGAAATAGCAGAGAGTATGAAGATATTGAGAATTTATTTAAAGATACAGGTGGTACTGGCAGCAAAAGTCCGGTATTCATTCTGAGAGGTCCTACCGGAAAAAAAGCTGAAATGGCTTTTTTAGATTTTTTTAATACGTACAAGAAGCCAGTTGAAGGTATTTTAAAAGACAAACGGGACGACGGTGGCGGCTTTGATTTTGAGATCTCAAATCCCGATGGTGTTTGGTTTATAGAGGTAAAGGGTCTGGCATCAGAAAGTGGCGGAGTACTATTTACAAACAAGGAATGGAAGACGGCGGTCGAATACGGATCAAAGTATTATTTAGCTTTGGTAAGTGGGCTGGATAATGTAGCTAAAGTTAAATTAATATGTGACCCTGCCGGTATCTTAAAAGCAAAAAAGAATATTTATACTACTGTACAGGTCAACTGGAGTATTTCTGACAAGGAGTTAAAGATGCTCTCCACAGGCTAGTGCAGCTGGAAAGCGATCTTGCCGTGCGGGATACCGGAGGGTACCAAAGTATGATTCTACTGCCGATACTTTTGCAGCAATTGATGCAGGTTTTGGAAGAAGAGAAAAAAGTATCAGGTTATACAATACTTGAAACTACTTCCCGGTCCGGCAGCAGATATTTTCGCTTTATAAATAAAAAAGTTGTAGAAGACAGGGAAATTTAGTTTGAAACTGATATAATCAGTCTATTCATTTTATATGGCAAAAGCATCTATAGAAATATCTGTTGTACAAGATTTATTACAGAGGCTTTATCCGAATACCTTGAAAGGTAATGTAGTTCAAATTAAAAGTGGAAGTAGTAGTGCTGTAGGATTCACCTTTAATCCTGATACTGAACTTGTAATTTTATTTAGAAGAAAAGGAGAGTTCGCTAAAGAAATTGCTGTAAGGAAACTTCTTGATAACTCGGCTGTTCCTGCTCCAAAGATCATTGCTTCTGGAGAAGCTACAAACATACTAGATTATCTTATTGTTGAAAAAGCAGAAGGAGTAGTTGTTGATGATGATGCAGATGTTCGAACGTGTATCGAAGCGGTTATGCCAGTCTTTACAAAGATTAGTTCAACTGATCATAGAAGAGCAGGGTTTGGTTTTTGGAATCCTATTACTTTAGATGCTCCCTTTAAGACCTGGAAAGAATTTATATTAGATATGACTACTGGTGACTGGTCTGTTTGTCGAGATCAGGAAAGTGTTTATATAGCTCATGAACTAATTAAAAAATATCTTGATAAATTACCTGAGCAAAATGCTTTACTCCATGGGGATATGAGTGGAGGTAACTTCTTTGTCGGTAATGGCAAAACAACGGCAGTTATTGATTGGGAACTTTCTATGTTTGGAGATCCTATTTATGAATATGCATATATGACAGTCTTTTATCCGGATACTTTGACAGGTGTTCTTAAAGCAATCCAAAATATACTGGGACTAGATTCCACTAATTGGAAAGAGAGATTTTTATGTTGTCGTTTATATCCGCTTTTGAAATATACACGCATGCATTATCTGGAAGATTCTGTGGAAAGACAGGAACGTGCGAAATATTACGAGAATATTTTGAGAGAAACTGTTAAAGATTTGAGTTTATAGGATGGTATTTAAAAATAAGTTCTATAC
>CAMPGJ010000035.1 GCA_946885425.1 uncultured bacterium | reverse complement strand
TAGCCTCCTCACCTTCTTATACAGACTTCGTTACCGTCATGCGCCTAACTTAGTGAGAGAGAATCCTCACCAACGAATAAATAAGCAAAGCCAATACAATACCAAGCGCACCACCCACTATCGTCTCAGACCGGGTATGTCTCTTTATCCTCACCCTTGCCCATGCGACAAGCGGAATGAGAAGAAGCAATAACCGATAATAACCGTCGTACGTCATAGCAACTGCAAAAATAAGAGACGAAACTGTCGCAACGTGGATACTGGCTTTAATCTTTGTATTGATAATGCTCGCAACAAATATACCAAAAATTATACCAAATGCTATTACAAACAAAATAAAAGGCCCATGGAACAAAAACAAACCGGAAAGGTACAGTAAGGCTGAAATTATACTCACAAGAAAAAGCAAAGGCCGTTGCTCTTTCTTAGATACATCCATATCAGTAAAAATTTTTTTCTGAACACAATAAAGAATAAAAACAGTCATCATAAGAAGAAAAAATGCGGTATAGAGGGTCCACATTGAAGCAATGTATAAGTCGCCTGTATTGCTATAGATTAGAGCAAAAGGTACGAAAAGTAATACCAATATTGGATTAAAAACAAATGAAATGAATTTTGCGAATGCTTCAACCATTATCGTATTGATTCAGTAAGCCGCCTGAGGGTCTCTTCTTTTCCTAATATCTCAAGCGATTCAGGCAGAGGCATCCCCTGCTTCTGACCTGTTATTATTGTATATAAGACAGGCATACGTACGCTGTGCTGTACCAGCACTGCGCGGAAAACTTCTAAAATTGAATCCTTATTCCAATCTGTGACAGTCTGGAATCCAGTAAGCAAATCTTGAGCTATTTTCTTATCTATATCAGTTTGGATGAAAAAAGAAGTTTTTTCAAGAAGATGTTTTGATAAAGGGTAAAACTCTTTTATGGTATTCATCCTTGATTGTGCAAGAGCAACTATCTTTTGCAGTTTTTCTGGTTCAATATACCGCAAAACATGACCCCATCCCCCACTATATCTTTCAGAATAATCCTTAATAATCTGCACAAGTGTGGGAAGTGGAATTTCCCTTATATACATTCCATTCATCCATTCAAGCTTGGTGAGATCAAAGATCGGACCAACAGCCTTAAGATCCTTCAACTCAAAATGCTGTATAAATTCTTCCAGAGTAAATGTTTCTTTTTCATCAGGGTGACTCCAACCCATCAAAGCCAAAAAATTGAGGATAGCCAATGGCAAAAATCCTTCAGCCCGATACCATGCTACATCCGTATGCCCATGGCGTTTAGAAAGCTTTGATTTGTCTGGATTACGCAGTAGTGAAGTATGAAAAAATAATGGTTTTTGCCAGCCAAAATAGTCATACAGTAACGTATGTTTAGGTGTTGAGCTTAACCATTCCTCGGCACGGACAACATGTGTAATCCCCATCAAATGATCATCAACCACTGCAGCTAAATGATATGTAGGGTATCCGTCTGATTTTAGAAGAACCTGTTCGCTAACCTGTTTTGATTCAAATGTTATTTCTCCTCGTATTTCATCTTTTATCGTTATCTTAGTATCCTGAGGAACTTTCATCCGCAGTACCCAATCTCCGCGTGCAAGCATTTCCGTAATATTTTGAGGAGGAGATTGTACAGAAGCAGAAGGATATAACTCCAAAGCAGGTTTTGCTGCGGACTTTGAATAATCTTTCTTTACTCCTGCTGTTGCTTTTGGAAAATAGGCAAAATACGCAAATCCTTTATCAAGTAACTCTTGCGCATATTTCTGATATATAGCAAGGCGCTCAGACTGCTTATAAGGAGCTTGTTGCCCTCCCTTACGAGGACTCTCATCCTCAGAAAGACCAAACCAGTCAAGAGCTTCATAAATCTTCTGTTCTGCATCAGCAACAAACCGCTCTCTATCTGTATCTTCAATCCGTACGACAAATCTGCCGCCATACCTCTTGGCGAAAGCCCAATTAAATAGAGCTTGATAAATTGTTCCTATATGCGGATACCCAGTTGGACTGGGAGCAATACGCACTTTAACCATTTGCTGTTGTACTTGTTGTTCCATGATGATTCTTATTGGGGGATCACCATACGGTATCCCCCTGCGGGAGGTATCTAGTGATACCTCCCTTGCATTGTACTTGATATTTCTCTTATACTCAAGATAGGATGACTCTTCATGAAACAGTAGAATCAGCAAAAAAGACATGGCTTGGAATCGGTATAGGATTAGCCGGTGTAATTGTTCTTGTTGTCATGTTCAAAATTGGCGTAGTTGTAAAAGATCTCATTTTCCCTCCACAGATAATACCGGCAAACCAGGCTTATGGAGAACTTCCACCCCTAACATTTCCTGAAAATATTAATGATGCTACATATAAATATACAATCGACACACTTGATGGTGCATTACCTACAACAGGCACTGAAGAATCAGAATTCCCTGATAGATTAAATATTTATAAAATTGTTCATAACCCTCCGGACCTTTTAGCACTTGATAAAACAAAAGCTAAAGTAAAAAAGATTGATTTTGTGGGTCTTGAAGGTACAGAAGTACCTGAAATTAAATTACAGGAACCATTTTATGAATGGGACGATCCTACAGGAATTAGAAGAAAGATTATTGTTAATACCTTTTCCTATGACTTTGATTTAACTTCAGACTATCTTACATCACTTATTGTCCTCGCGGGACAAAAAATCTCCGATCAAACAGCAGCTATTACAACTGTGCAGGAATTCCTTAATGACATGCAGCAATTCCCTGCAGATATTAATCTGGAAAAAACTCAGAAAGTCGATCCAGATATTCACTACACAACAGACCCACAATTATTCAGTATAACTAACGGAGCGCTTGAGCGAGTTGACTCTCTGAGTGACGCAAAAGTAATCAGGGTAGATTTATATCAAAAAGATATTGAATATGATTTGGAAACAGGAAGAACATGGAGCCCAACAAAAAAAATTAAATTGCCCATACTCTATCCTAACCCTCCGCAATCAACAATGAACTTTACCATTGCATCAGGACAGAGTGATGTAGAGGTTGTCGAAGCGCACTTCAAACATCAAACTGTTGACCGACAACCGGAAGAGATAGCAACATACCCTATAAAAACAGCAGAAGAAGCATTTGCAGAATTACAAGAAGGCAAAGCATATATTGCCTCATCTCCATATGCTCCAGGTTCATCTGATAATCAAGTACAAATCAACAATGTCTATCTGGCTTACTACCTAGGAGAAACTGACCAGGAATATCTCTACCCTATATTTGTATTTGAAGACAGCAAAGGCTTCTTCGCCTTCGTCCAAGCCATAAAAGAAGCGCCCACCCCAGAAGAAACCACCCCCGCGGAGACCCAGTAAATTTAAATATCCAATATCTAATTTCAAAT
This sequence comes from uncultured bacterium, assembly GCA_946885425.1. The sequence goes on along the minus strand of CAMPGJ010000035.1, from coordinate 5,892 downwards.
ATCCAATGCCAAATGAACGAAAGAAACGTTTTATTTATTGGATATTAGATATTGGATATTTGGCATTGGATATTTCAGCTATCTCTGTAGTTGTCCACTCAACTCTGAGCTGGGGAATGAGGGGGAGATGTATTGGATGTTGTTTGCGATGAAATCAAGTAGGGTCTGTGTATCTACAAAGCGCTGGTGACTATTCATGACGACGATAATGAACGTATGACCATTCTGTACTGTTGAAGTAACCAACACTTCACCAGCACCTTCCGTCGTCCCAGTTTTTATACCATAAACGCCATCCACACCCAATAATTTATTTAAATTATGCAAATCAAACTCTCTTGTACCATAGACATTGGAAATAAACTTTTCCTTTGTGGAAGTAATTGCAGTAAACTCTTTATTTTTTATTGCGAACGATGCGAGACGAGCCATATCCATAACACTTGTATAGTCGCCATCATCATCAAGTCCCGTCGGATCTGAAAAATGCGTTTCAGCCAGGTGTAATTCTGCAGCTTTATCGTTCATCCTTTGGATAAAAGCCTCACTCCCCCCAGGATAATTATCTGCAATTGTCTGCGCAGCATCATTGGCAGATGGAAGAAGCATTGCGTAAAGCAAATCATGAAAATAATATTGCTCCCCAGGAAGCAAACCCAACTGTGATCCTTCACTGCCTCTTTGAACTGTGAGAATAGCATCTTTTTTAAAATATTCTAAAGCGGTCAGCGCAGTCATAATTTTCGTTGTTGATGCCATTGAAAAACGGGCGCGTGGATTTTTGGAAAAAATAACTACCTGAGAGTCAGCATCGGTAACAATCGCAGCTTTTGCAGATAATTGAGGCATTTGTACAGCCTGCACAAAGGGATATACATGAATAGTTGTATAAAAATTTTCTGACGATAATGAATTCTGTTTTATTTTAGAAAGAACATTATTATTTGCATTGGCTAGTAGGAGATATATAAAAAATAAGATAACGGGAATAAGAAGAAGAACTAGATCAGATTGATACCTCTTAAAAGATTCTAGCAAGCCAGCGGCTTGTACTTCTTTAACTTTTTGTTGTGATTCCTCTTTTACACGCAACATAATATCTGCTGCGCGTTTAATTTCTCTATGCTTTTTTTTCTTGTTTTTCAATTGTTGAAAACCTTTCATCGATACGCTCCATATCCCGTGGGAACATGGCTGCTTCACGAACATTTTGCAGACCTAAGATTTGCATAGTGATCCGCTCCGCACCGAAAGCAAATCCACCTTCAGGCGGAACACCATACTTAAAAGCTTCCAAAAACATGCTGATTTTTTCAGGGTCCATCCCCCATTCTTTTACATGCTTAAGAAGCTGCTCATACTCATTGATACGTCTTCCTCCAGATAGCCACTCTACACCACGGCAGAGCAGATCCATACCCTCATTATACTCAGGATCATCAGGGTTTGGATAGACATAAAATGGTTTTTTCTTTGTTGGATATCCATAAATGAAGACAAGATCCGAACCTGTCTCTTCCTTTATGATGGAACATATTTCACGCTCATCCTCAGGGTTCAAATCCTTCTCACCCCGTGTATCCCGACCTGAATGTTTAAATATCTTCTCTTGTGCTTCACGAAGGCTAAGTGATGGTGTTTTTTCAATCATTGTAGGAAGGATCACATTGAACATCTCAAGCTCCTTTTTACATCGCTTCTCTAGATCATGAAATATATACCTGACTGTTGCTTCTGCCATATCGCGCACATCTTCCCATGAAGAGATAAATGCCATCTCAGCATCTAAAGAAATTACTTCGGTCAAATGCCGGGTCGTCACACTTGGTTCAGCTCGGAATATTTTGTTTACAGAAAAAACGCGCTCAAACGCGCTCATAACGATCTGCTTATAAAGTTGAGGACTCTGGGAAAGATATGCTTTATGTTCGAAATATTTGATTTGAAAAACTTCAGCGCCTCCTTCTGCTACAGCTGGAGCAATACTAGGAGCCTGAAATTCAAAAAATTCCTGAGCTTTCATAAACTCACGGAAAGCATCAATGATAACTGCCTGCACTTTAAAAATAGCTTGAACTTTAGGATGACGGAATGATAAGGCACGATGATCAAGTAAGGTCGGCAATTCCAGATTCAATTCTTCTCCACCCATATCAAATGGCAATGGCGCGGCTTCAGCAAGAATCTCTACCTGCATAGCTTCGACCTCTACAGTACCACTATCAAGCTTAGGATTAACTAATCTCTCAGGACGTGCTTTAACATTCCCTCGAATAGATACGACAAATTCGCCTCGCAAGCCGGAGGCGACAGCATGTGCTTCCTCTGAAACCTGTGGGTGAAAGACTACCTGCACGAGGCCAGATCGGTCACGCAGATCGATAAAGGTTAACTTTCCATGATCACGCCGGGAATGCACCCACCCCTGAAGGAGCACCTCTTTACCGACATATTCAGGTGTTTTCGAGGCTAATGTTCTCTCTTGCTTATCCATAATTCAAAAGGCAAAAGTCAAAATGCAAAACTGCAATTCAAAATTAAAAAGTGAGAAATTTTTGAGTTTTTACTTGTATTTTTGACTTTTAAATTTTAATTTTTGACTTTACAATCATACCTCAAATCTACTGTATTGACAATAGATCTAAATAGGCCTATACTAATCGATGGTTATGAATAATTCTTATCAAAACATTCGTGTTATCCTTTGCCTTCCGGCCTTTATTGGCCAGGAGGATTGGTGAGGCGCGCAAAAAAAGCGGTCTAAACAAAAACCAATCCTCTGACAAAAGCAGAGGATTTTTTTTTGGAAAAATAGTATGGAAAAACAACCAATAACAAATTTAGATTTAAGAATTTTTGATCCAGAGCATGGTACTGAAAAAATTAAAGAATATGCCGTGGATGCTGGCCTCGTGCCTCTTGAAAGTATCTCAACAAGAGCCATGATACAGGCTTCTCAAACAAAAAATCCGGAATATTTTATGGGTAAAACTGGAAAAAAAGTTCAAGAAAGAGCAAGCAAATCTGTATATGAAGCAATTGAAAAGAAATATGACCTCATGGAAGGAGCAGGAAAAGGTTTTTGGAAAAAGCAATGGGGTGTAGCAAGAAACCAGGTGCAGACACTTGTACAGACATTTACACCGGATGACAAAAGTATTTTTGGATTTTTAGACGAAGTTGAAAGCACACCAACTCCATCTGAAGTGATCCGATATTTAGCATCAGAAAAAACTGATCCCCGACTTAAATTTGAGATAACCAGACAGACTGGATTATCAATTGTTGCGGCAGAATTGGAAACTAAATCTCAAAGTGCAGAAGAACGGCTCAAAGAGGTACAAGAATGGCTGAACATTGATATATTCGATGACCAAACTCATCCTTCTAAGATTCAAGAGGTATGGGCGCTGCATGATAATGCCACAAATGAGACCATACATATAGATATGGCAGAAGACAATCATGATGACATAGAAGGCGCTCATTGGAAAAAACATAAACAGCGGATGAGATATGCAGGAGATGAAATTGGCTGGGTCATGAAAAATGGCAGAATCAAGCAGGAAGGGGTAAACAAAACGATCAAAAAAGCTATTCTTCGTGGACAAAATGGCGAGGATGACAAGCTTGACCCGCACAATGACGTTCCTGACATCATGGGGATGCAATTTATTGTAAAAGATGAATTGTATCATGATGGAGAAAAAGTACAAAATCTTATCAAAAAAGTACAAGAAGTTCTTGCAAATAGATTTGAAGGAATACGATTTGAAGAAAAAAATGGAACAACCGGCGATAAAACTAAATCTGGGAAATTTCAGGCATATCGTTTGATGGCTAATTTTCCTGATATGAAAACTCCTCTTGAGTTAATGTTTCATGGGCAGGAAGACCATTTTAGAAATACTCATCACATAGGAGAAACAGATGAGCAAACAAAAAGACCAAATGGCGCAGCCCACAAGATTATGGAAGCAGATAGAGCACTACAACTTATGGAAGAAGCATATTTCCCAACGTATCCTAAAGATGTCCCTGACGATGAAAAATTCTATGGCAACCCAGATTGGAAGACAACACGAAAAGAAGTATTTAAAGCAATTGAAAAAAGATTAAGAAATGCTAACTTACCGCCTGAAGAAAAAACGGAAAATCTTTTTAAAGATACTGGAGAAACAATCATTTATCAGGATAAAGATTTATCCAGATGAAAATCTTTCACCTTCAACTGTAGTGTAGTTTTCCCGTTCCACGTATTGGTATCAATAGTATAGGCAAGGTCAATAGTATTACCCACATTCAAATCGCTCGCTTTTTCAGCCATTTTGAATGCTATTGCGTCAAAAGTTTTATCACCATCACGTACCACTAATTTTAAGTGAGTACTATCTTTGCCCAATATTCGTATATTATCTACAACAACGTCCCTACTCATAAATGTCGGCTCTTGATTTGCCATGCCAAATGGGGCAAGTTGTTGAATATTATTATACAAATCAAAATTTACTGCTGAGAAGGGAAGCTCACAATCAACTTTGAGACTTCGAACCAACATACCTTCGTCCACAGCAGATTCTGCAAGTTGTTCAAGTTTTTCCTGAAGTATTTTTAATTTAGTAGTTTCTACAGTGAAGCCCGCTGCCATCGGATGACCACCAATATTTACAAACTCATCAAAACTCCCCCGCAAAAATTCGACGACATTAAAACCATTAATCGACCTCACCGAAGCTTTACTGTGTGTCTCTCCGATAGAGACAACAATTGAAGGACGATAAAATTCCTCAACCAACTTCCCCGCCACCAGTCCAATCACTCCCTGCGGATAGCCCTCATCTGCGATAAATAGCAATTTTTTGATTACTGACGACCCGTCCTGAGCTTGCCGAATGGATTGCTGATTGGTGATTGCTGATTTCGCATGATCAGCTGCTGCTTTCATCAGGAGTTGCCGTTCCCTGTTGGTCAATTCCAACTTTTCAGCCAGCATCTCAGCTCTATCAAAATTATTAGTACACAAAATCCGCAGACTATCCATAGCGCTCTCAATCCTCCCCGCGGCATTCAGACGAGGAGCAATAATAAATCCGACGTCATACGTTGTAAAAACCTCCTTATCCAACTTTGCTTGTTTAAACAAATGTAAAAGACCGGGGCGCTTCGTCTTTCCCAACTTTTCCAATCCATACTTAACAATCGTCCTATTAGCCCCATTCAAAGGGACCAAATCCGCCACCGTCCCAAGCGCAGCCAATTCAAGATGATTATCGTCATTTCTCAACTCTGAATTCTCAACTCTCAACTCCTGCGCAAGCAGGTAAGCTACCCCTGCACCGCAAAGTTTTGTTGTATGCACCACAGCATGAACATCAGGCAATTTTTCCCCCACCGTATGATGGTCTGTAATTATTACATCAATCCCATGTCGATTAGCGAACTCCACAGCCTCATGTGCAACTATTCCGTTATCAACGGTAATTATTAATTTAATACTTAGACACCCTTTGTCATGCTGAACTACTTTCAGCATCTCATTAGATCCCGAAACAAGTTTGGGATGACAGTTTTCTGGATACTTTTCTAATAAATTCTTAATTCCAGCAACAGAAAGCCCATATCCTTCATCAACCCGATGCGGTATATATGGTAATGCATTAGCTCCAAAACTGTGCAGGGTTTCCCATAGAATTGCAGCGCCTGTTATACCATCCACATCATAATCTCCAAAAACGATAATCTGCTCCTTTGCGTCAATTGCTTTCTGGATTCTTCTAAGCGCTTTCTTTAATTGCTTGAGGTCTATCCCAACATTTCCCGGAGTAACATCTTCCAATTTGGGATGAAGAAAATAATCCCGCTCTTCTTTAGTTTTAATCCCTCTATTTTCCA
>CAMPGJ010000034.1 GCA_946885425.1 uncultured bacterium | reverse complement strand
ATATGTGCGCCTCTTAATCTAACCTGTATAAGAGCTTTGTCTGCGGAAAGCCATCTTGTGGCACCATCAACAAAAGTGTTTGAAAAATAAGGGACAAAAGCTACAGCAACGCCAGATTCCGAACAAATATCCTGTATACCTTTTTCAATACCGGTTACATCTTTTGTTGTGAGTGCTCTCAAATTTTTAATAGAATTTGTCAGCTTATCTTTATCGAATGGCTTTGTTTGTATCTTGTTTCCCTCTATTTCTCCACACCTCAACCACGCAGCCAAACATTCATGAGATAAATTATCTTGCTTAGATTTTCTAAATGCTACTTGATGAGTTTTCTGCACAAAGTCTAAAGAGCTAACACAAAAGAAATTTAGTAGATTAAGCACCTTTTCTTTAGAATCTTTAGATTGCGGGACATACTTCCATTTTGCCAATTCTTTATAGCAATCAAACTTTTCCAGGAAAGGCAGTTCATTCTCCAATTTCTTATCCCTTTCAATTCTGGCCAATGTTTCCTGATAGTTTCTTTCAAGATTGTTCCAAAAAGCTGCTGACATGCCAAACACAGCAGAAAACTTTAATGCGGTCTCTGGTGTAACAGGATTCTTTCCCTGGATAATCTCATTGATTGTTTTTGGGGTAAGATCTGTTCGTGCGGCAAGATCAGTCTGGGTCATGTTTATATTCTCCAATAACTCCTTGAGAGTATTACCAGGGTGAATCGCTATATTTGGATTGAAATCGTTTGTAGCCATATTTTTAGTGGTAGTCAATTATTTCAATAATCATTACTTTGCTTATCGACTTTAAATCCTGCGGATCTCCATTAAGGTAAGTGATGATAATTCGGTACGGATGTTTGATGTCTAAAGCATAACTTTTTTTCAATTTACCCTTTAGCAAATGAAGGCGAGCCTGGGGAAGTTTTGATATATCGAATAAATTCTCTGCAGACAATAACTCATTAATCCTTTGAACTATTAATTCCGCCTGAAGATTGCCGTACTTCCTTTTTAATAAGGTGCTGTCTTCATAAATTTTCTTGAGTTTTTTGTCTTTAAAGGAGATTTCCATCGTAATATTGAATGACGGATTTTAGAGTAAATCATTACTGTCCGAGTATAGCAGACCATCTGTCTATCTGCCAAATATAAATAACCTTATGGGTTAATGATATCTGGCAACGCTCACAAAGAGAACTGACCAAAGGCCAGTTCTCTCCGTTGTTTATTCAAAGTCGTCCGGCAGTGGCGACTTTGTTAGTATAATATGCACAAAATTTTCACAATTCACACAAATAGACCTCGATTGCCGTTATTTTCCCGTAATTACGGGGAAAGTTCTTTTTTGAAAAATCGCGCCGGTACAGAAATGCAATACAAGAATTCAACACTCTTATGTGTACCCTCAACCACTGAATTATCATGCTGTTGCAAGGATTTTTTGCAAAGCAGGGCTTGTTTGATAGTAGAGCAAAAACCGAGAAAGATAGCCTTTTAGGCGGTTCGACGTATTTTGGCATGTGTCCACAATACAGTGCAAAGGTGCTTTCCTGCACGGTTTTGTATATGATTAGTTCACCGGTTTGAGCCACTGGCTTTCTTGATTCTCCGATATGCAAAACACGCGGCAACTGAGATGGATCGCACATAAAAACAAGGTGGCGAGGGAATCTACAGACTGTAACTCCTATATCCGGGAAGATTTGTGCTTCGTTGAATGGATGCAACAGTGTTACCTTCAGCGATATTATAAAACGTTTAACACCTGATATAGAGACACACCTGCGGTTCTTTTTGTTGCATTTGCTATGATAGGGATATGTCGCACAATATATCAGATCTAAAACGCCAATTTCTTGAATACCTGGAAATTGAAAAGGGACGCTCACTTAAGACAATCGAAAATTATGATCGGTATCTCACTCGCTACATAGAATATAGCAAAGCAGATCTTGTAGAAGATATTACTGAGAAGAGTATTCGTGAGTACCGTTTGTGGTTGAATCGGCAGGAAGGAGTAAGTGGTTCACTTAAAAAAAAGACTCAAAACTATTATTTAATAGCCTTGCGTTCTTTTTTGAAGTATCTTCGCCGACATAATATACAAACAGTGCAACCTGAAGGAATTGAGCTGGCGAGAGTTCCTGAGCGGGATCTGGATCTTATCACCGCCGCGGAACTTGAGCGCCTCCTTGCTGCCCCCCACGGTGATTCACTTAAAGCGCTGCGGGATCGGGCACTTCTGGAACTCTTCTTTTCAACCGGAATGCGTGTATCTGAGCTATGCTCGCTTTCCCGGGATCTTGATCTCTCAAGAGACGAGTTTTCGATCCGCGGTAAGGGAGACAAAATTCGTGTAGTATTTTTATCTTCTGTTGCACAAAAAGCAATAAAGGAGTATCTGGAAAAGAGAACGGATATGGATGATGCCCTGTTCATTCAGGTTGGAAAAGTTGCATCAGCAGATTCTCTCCGATTAACCCCACGATCAGTCGAGAGGCTGGTAAAACACTATGCGATAAAAGCAGGTATCAGTAAAACGGTGACACCACATGTAATTCGCCACTCATTTGCCACCGATCTCCTTCAAAACGGGGCGGATCTCAGAAGTGTGCAGGCGCTTTTGGGCCATGCACATATTGCAACAACACAAATATATACGCACGTAACAGACAAGCATTTGAGTGATGTTCACAAGACCTTCCACAGAAGAGACAAAAAATAGTATACTAAAGAGTAATTATTTAATTTTTTTCATGAACGTACGAACACAAAAGATACTTTCCATAGGAGTTCTTACTTTGGGTCTTGTTTTTTCTTTTCAGAGCTCTGTAAGCGCACAAACCAAATCGCGTATTCTCATCTCTCCAAGTGCATCATCAATGACTGTTGGACAGTCAAAATCGTTTATTGCGACTGATGATCCAAATGAGTGTGCACATCTCTCTGGCTGCCCCGGATCCAGGAATGTTACCTCTGGCACAACATGGAGTACTTCTGATCCTACAGTCCTTAGTCACGTCGGAGGTGGTATGTTTCGCGCACATAAAACAGGAAGTGCAATAATAACAGCACGATATCAGTCATATACAGGAACAGCAAGTGTATCTGTTACTTCAGGAAATAATAATTCGACCACTACACCGCAAGGCGGACTACGTCTTGATAAAATACTCATTGAAATGCCGGGATGGGACAATTTCAGAGGTAATAGTTCCGGATTAGGTCTTGTGGAGTGGCTGGGAGGACGTTTTATAGTTTCGGGAGGATCATGTCATCAAAATTCAGAAGATCATGGTACGTGGGTATTTCAGGAAAATGGAGCATTAATTCAGGAGAGGCATTTTTGTGAAGATGCGCTTGCCTCCGGAGAAGATGCTGATGAATTAGATCTCTGGTCTCATATGTGGGGTATATCTCCGAAGATCATTGCTATAAATAATAATCAGTTTGTCAGACAAGGCTCTCGTTCCGGATGGAATTATTCACCAATTCTTTATGAAATTGAAAACTCCTCAGTATCACTTATAGCAAAAGTCTTTGACATAATTGCGGATCCGGAGAAATCAGATAATCCACCGCGTTCTTATAATAAAGAAGATGCTCCTCTTATTGAGGATGTAGCCCGGACAGACAATATGCTAATTGCAGTACGAGAGAATAAAAACATTCTCTATTCCCTTCCAAACCTTACCAGGGTGAAGGAGTGGTCACTGGAAGTGCATCCAATAGTTGGTATTGGTGAGTATCTGATTGGATGGAAACGCGCTGGAGGTAAAACAACCACTAATGTGTATCGTCTTAATAATAATGAGTTAGTATTCGTCCAGACCCTTTTCAACACTCGCCCCGTAGGATTACAGGAATACAGCCGGGATCCTTCAAATCCAAATCGTATTGCAGTAAAAGAAGGAGCAAATAAGGCGCGAGTCTATACCGTAGGATCAACAGGACTTACTGAAACCGGCATTGTAACTGACATAGAATCAGGATTTGCTATCTTCGGTAATAGTGTCGCCAAATCAAAAGACTCAAAACTAGAAATATATAGTGGAAATACTAAAACCGCCTCTGTGGTTCTGCCGGATGAGGATATGGGAAATGGCTCATCGCGTCCGGCACCTGATGCCAATGGTATGAGCTTCAATGCTACAGGCTCGGGATTAGTTGTTGTTAATCCGTATGGAGCATATTTATATGCGTTAACAGCGGGATCTCAGACACCGCAGCCTTTGCCGTCAAATCCTTTTCAAACGCCACCACTTAATCTTATTACTTCTATTCCTATTTCTTCAGATCAAGACTATATGACTTTTGCCCAGTCTTATATCCGGGTCTTGCAGGCGCTTGTTGATGCTTCTGCCGGAAAAGCTACTTCCACATCGTCAATTACCGCATCTTCAAAGACAGATATCGATCCTGACAATGAAGGATCCTCATATGAAACAGATGGTGGATCTCAATTAAGTACCATATTTGATCAATACATTAACAGGATCAACTCGTATTAATATAAAAATCCTCCGACACGTGTCGGAGGATTTTTTATCTGCATATGTACTTACGCTACCGGAGTAACTGTTGCATTTGCAACCGGATCGTCACATGTCTTGCAGGTCTTGCACTTGCATCCAAACAAAAGTACAACTCCTGAAATACCAACAAGAAGGTAAATAATATCACGGAGCCAACTAATGTTGCCGAATATAAGATCAACTAAATCCCAGTTAGAACCCATTAGATTTCCAAGTCCTACAAGTCCCCAATTGAGAGCACCAATAATAACAAGTACCCAGGCAACAGTTGCCGGCCCACAGTTAGTACCACATTTTTTTTGCATACTATACGAAAGTGTTATGTATAATAGTAAACCTTTCATATATATTGTAAGGTACAAAGATGCTTTATCAATACCGCTATGAACACCTGCTATACTATTTATCATGCGCATCATCTCATGGAACGTAAATGGGCTTCGATCACTACAAAAAGGTAATTATTGGCAGTGGCTTATTGATGATGCTGCGGATATCTTTTGTCTGCAGGAGATTAAGGCTGAAAGCGTACAACTCTCTGAGGATATGAGACAACCTGCCGGCTATCACTCATACTTTAATTCATCCCGAATGCGCAAAGGATATAGTGGAGTCGCAACATATTCAAAACAAGAACCAAAAGAGGTACATTACGATATTTTACCGGTAGAGTTTAACCAGGAAGGACGTATTATAGAAACAAAGTTTAGCGGATTCACGCTGCTTAATGTCTATTTTCCAAACGGAGGTGGTGGTCCCGAACGGCTGGCATATAAGCTGGATTTTTACGATGCATTTTTAGAATATATAGAGAAGCTTCGAAAATACGGCGAAAGTGTCATTTTTACAGGTGATGTAAATGTTGCACATACGCCGCTTGATATAGCAGAGCCTGAACGGCACCGGAATCATGTTGGTTTTTTGCCGGAAGAGCGGGAGTGGATGGATCAAGTCGTGGAGTTAGGATATATAGATACTTTCAGACATTTTCATCCACATACAAAAGATGCCTACACGTATTGGGACACTTATACGCGTGCCCGGGATCGCAATATTGGCTGGAGGCTCGATTATTTTTTTGTGAGTCCAGATCTGGAACACAAGATACTCCGTTCAGAAATTCTCCCAAATATTTATGGTTCTGATCACTGCCCTGTTCTTCTGGAGATTACTGTTTAGTCTTAAGCAGCTTTTTCCTCTTTACTCTCAAGTGTCTCTATTTCATTTTGTATGGATTCAGCAGTAGAGGTGGAAATTTCTTTTGCAAGCGACATTGTTACAGTGCCATCTTTAAAGAGTTTTCTATAAATCTTTTTACCGTCCCTGGATTTGTAGAGTATTTCCCCTGCCCGGCGATCTGAGGGCTCTTTTGCATTATCTGCAGGTTGATAGAATCCTTTAAATTCACCCGACTTCATCTTTTGTGAGTATATGCTATAGAATTGCCTGGATAAGTCATTTGAAGATAGTTCTGCAAATCCTCTTTGTTGCATGTTTTGCTCTTCAATTTCCTTAATCTCCTGTTGTCTTTGAAAAGCTTCAAAACTAGTATCAAAATCACCCCCGGGCTTACCAACTCCTTCCAATTGTTTTTTCGTTACTTCAGCAAGTACCTTTCCGTGCTCGGTAAAAAGATTCTGTGCTTTTAAAACAAATAACCCTTCAGGTCCTTTGTATACTACAAAGCGTAGTGAAACTAGTTTACCGTATCGAGGATCGTTTTCTCCTGGAATATTCGCAAAACTACCATCTGGCATGTTTTGGATTCGCTCAACTGTTGCCTCATCTGCCTGTAATATATATTCTACTGAATCGGTATGATATATTTCTTCAAATCCTGCCTTATTAAGTATTCGTTTCTTTTCAGCAAGATGCTCTTGCCTTTCTTTTTTTGGTTCTGGCTTATGCTCAATGTTTTTAGGTTCTCTATTGTCTATATTTTCCTGATTTTCTGTAGTGGATTTTTCTCCGTATCCCATATTAGTTAAGAATATCTTTAATGTCAGTATCCTAGCATACCGTCTAGATATTTTCAGATAAGGTTTTATCTTTTATTTATAAAATATACCCGACCTAAAGGAAAAGGACGGGATTTGATAAGGTCACATGAAACTCCCACAGTTTCTTTCCTTCGAGAAAGCCAGCCATGTAAAAAATATTTTTGGGTAGTTTCAAATGCCCAGAATGGTATCCGTCGGCGGTACCTAATAGATACCATGTGGTATACAAAGGATCAATTTTCAAAATGCGAGGAATAGAAATGTAGCAGTGTGTTACTCTGTTGCGTCGCATCTGAACACCTCCTTTTCTTAGTATACTAATAAATAATATCATTAGAAAAATATGGAGTTATCTACATTTGCTCGACAAACCCATAGTTTCCTGTATTACTTATGAAGTTATCCCCATATGTCCTTTACCTTAAGTAAATGTCCTTTATACTGTCCTATAGATGGTTTGCAAGGTATAAATAATAAAAATACCCCACATATCTACTGATGTTCTGGATTCTGTTCGGGACATCTATCTTGCAGGTCAAAAAATAAGTTCTTTATAGCGCGCTAACATAAGAAGGCTACTTCTGAGGAATAAAAGAGCAAGGGATCTTTTACGTACACAGGACTCATACAATAAGTATTTTATTGTCTTTGGTTTGTGTATTCTCAAATAGTCTTACAGTCCGCACACCATCTTTGATATTTATACATCATAGATGTTAAAGATGGTGTGCGGGAAACCGCCGCCCACAATAGGGCGGTTTGTTGTTTCCCGTGTTATTCTACCCAGTGTTTTTCCCTTATTTCCTTAACTTCCCGTTCTTCTTCTTCTTCTTTCTTCTGTTTTCCGGTGTCTCCAAGAGATTTTAGCTTTGTATTATCAATTTCAGAGAGCTCCAGAGCCCTTTTTTCAAGATACTGGGGGGTATTGAGGGTTGGATCTTCCAAAACCTCTTCAAGAAGGGCATGAAGAATCCAGCCAACGCGTGGACCGGGTGTTTCACGTGTAACTTCCATTATTTTCTTTCCATCAATTGCAAGCATTCCAACAGATATGGGGTCTCGTAACACTTCCTCAATCATTGCCTGATATTTTCTGAATCTATAAGGCTTTTCTTTCGGTCTGCCGGTTCCAATTCTATCGCAAACACGAATATTCATTAGGTCCTGGACGTTTTCAATCCCAACATTACGAATGAGCCTGCGAACAGCTGAAAGCGTTATTTGCTCAGTATCTGAGAAAAACATGTGCCAACGCACAAGTTTCACAACCTTTTCAATAATAGTATTGGAAAATCTTAGTTCAGAGAGTCTTTTTTTGGTTAGCTTTGCTCCAACTACCTCATGCCCGTGAAACGACCAATCTTTCTTTTTATTATCAAAAGCCTTTGTGTGCGGCTTAGCAACATCGTGAAACAAAGCCGCAAGGCGAACTTCTAGAGAAAAACCTTTATCAGCAGCGGCCTGAAGTGTCCTTAGAAGATGTTCAAATACCCCGTAAGAGTGCGCCTGATTCTGTTCAACGCCTATTCCCTCTGTTATTTCTGGCAAAATATACTCAAGAAGCCCTAGTTGCTGTAATAACTCTATCCCACTTCGTGGACCAGGCGATAGCAGTATGCGTGTTATTTCATCCCTGATACGCTCAGAAGCGATTGAGGTAATAGTATGAGCACACTGCTTTATTGTTTCACGTGAATCATCATCAATCCGGAAATTCAGTTCTGTAGACAGGCGAATGGCCCGCATCATTCTAAGGGCATCTTCATCAAAACGCTTGAGTGGATTGCCAACAGCTTTAATCACTCTGTTTTCTATGTCTTTTTGGCCATTATGGGGATCAACAATTTGGTTTTTTGTTGGATCGTAGGCAATTGCATTAATGGTAAAATCACGTCTTTGTAAGTCATCAAGGAGGTTTGTAGTAAATGTGACTTCATCGGGATGGCGTTTGTCGGAATAGGCGCTTTCAATACGATATGGTGTAACTTCAATTACTTTAAGAGACTCATCAGTTGCTTCTTCACTAACAATGCCTACTGTCCCATAGCTATTTTCATAGAATGTCTTTTCAAATGTCTGCTGAATCTCTTCCGGTGGGGCATTTGTCGTTATATCCCAATCTTTTGGTGTTCTTCCAAGCAAGATGTCACGAACACATCCACCGACCAGGTAGGCTTCAAAACCTCTTTCCTGGAGTTTCCGTATGGTTGCCTGTACTTCCTGCGGAATTGATAGCATAGCAAGATTGTACTATACATTTTGAACAAAAGTATTTTCATCGTATGATAATGATCTGGCTCCCGTGGTGAAATCGGATATCATGTCTGCCTTCGAAGCAGCTGTTCCAGGTTCGAGTCCTGGCGGGAGCACAAGCGGAAATTGCTAATACAAAAAGAAGCGATATAATTCAGGAACAATAAGATATTGCGGGCATGGTTTAGTGGTAGAACGCGTCCTTGCCAAGGACGAGACGGGAGTTCGATTCTCCCTGCCCGCACAAAGAGATGTTTTTACTTTTATGAGTAGGGAGAATCGAAGGCCGGAGCTGCGCGTCTCTAGAGACGAGGAAGCAGCGAGGCGGGGTCGAGAGTACTTAGTGTTGCGCAGTGTAAACAAAGTGAAATACAAGCAGCACTTAGTAACTCGTGACCGATTCTCCCTGCCCGCACACTAACAAAAGTACTAGTCTTATAAGGCTAGTACTTTTGTTTTGAAGTGAAAATTACATGCATTTAAAGAAAATTTAATTTTCCTATTATATTGTGGAAAAGTATGGGGATATGTATATAGGAC
>CAMPGJ010000033.1 GCA_946885425.1 uncultured bacterium | reverse complement strand
ATCCTACATCATATATCCTACATCTATCGCATGGCAAACCATGCCTTTAGTTCATTATATGGCATTGCATTGAGAATGTCACGTGGGGTGGCCCAGCCTCTTCTTGCTACAGAGACTCCATACTCCATCATATCCATCTGACTTACTTCATGGCTGTCTGTATCGATGATGCATTTTACTCCTTGCTTGATTGCTTCACGCACTAGGGCGTCAGGAAGATCTAACCGTAGCGGCCATGCATTGATCTCCAGAGCTTTATTGTTTTTCTTGCAAAAATCAAAGATTTGATCCCAATCCAGCTCATATCCTGAGCGTTGGTTTAGTAGTCGGCCGGTAGGATGGGCAAGAATTTTGGCTTTTGGATGAGAAAGCCCCTTGAGCACACGTTCAGTCATAGTTTTTTTATCCATAGAAAAAGTACTATGAACAGAAACGATGGTCCCGTCCAGCAGCTCCAGCGCGTCATCGTCTAGTGCCAGCTCACCATTAGGAAAAATATCGGTTTCCATGAGAGAAAAGATCTGAATTTCGTTTTTGTACTTATTTCTTAGTCGTTCAATAAATGTACTCCTTACCTTCAGGAGCTCAAGCGTTTGTTCTTTTGTGTGTTTTGAGACACTCGGATTATGTTCCGAAAATCCGAGATATTTGTAGTTTAATTCAAGAGCTCGCTTAATCATGACTTCCATAGAGCTTTGTCCCATGTCATGACTAGGCTCGATAGGGTAGCTGGAATGAAGATGAAAATCACCCTTAATATCTGAAAGCTCAAGTAGCTTTGGTAGCTTGTTTTGTAAAGCCAGCTCAATTTCACCGGTATCTTCGCGTATTTCCGGTGGAACCCATTGCATGCCAAGCGTTTTATAAAAATCTTCTTCTGTGGCAATCTTTACTAGTTTATCTGTCCCATCTTTCTGTTTGATACCGTGCTCTGACAATGAGAGGCCTTTTGAGAGGGCGTATGAGCGTAAATGCACGTTATGGGCTTTACTACCAGTAAAGTGCTGCAAAAGAGCTCCAAAGGCTTCTGGAGGTTGTACCATAAGGTCTACTTGTTTCCCTGAAGATATAAGAATAGATGATGTTTGCTCTCCGCGTTCGATGACACGTTCTTTATGTTGATATGCATTGAAGTGATCAAGCACGATTTTCGGATCATTAGTTGCGACTGCAATATCGATATCTCCTACAGTGTCTCTTTTTCTCCGCAAGCTTCCGAGCGTAGAAGCTCTGATCACTGCCGGGCACTCTTCGAGATATGCAATCATTTTGCGGGCGAGTTCAGTCGCATAGGGGAGCACCATACGAGCGGTTTTTGTTTTACCGCGACTGTATTCATCAAATGCGCGCAGAATATCTGATTGTGATTTTTCACCAAACCCGGGAAGTGTAGCGATTTTGCCAGCGGTCGCTATCTGGATAAGCTCCTGAATGACAGCATCCGGGTTGGTAAGCTTGAACTCAGATACAAGCTTGAATGCTTTTTTAGGACCAAAGCTAGGCACGTCCAGAAGCGGAAAGACAGCCGGAGGAATATCTGCGAATACTTCTTCAAAACGTGCTACTTTACCTGTTTTGAAAAGTTCTTCCAGATGCGCTTGTATGGATGGACCTACACCTGGTAATCCTGTTAGTTTATCCTCTTTATATAATTCATGCAGTTCAGTTGCCAGATGTTCGATTGTATCGGCTGCTTTCTGATATGCAATGATTTGGAACCGGTATTTTTTCTCGTCTTTTATGCTGTATGCAGCAGCAACATTTCTAAACAGTTTAGTAATTTCTTGGTTAGTCATAAGGGTTCAAAAAACGTCATCCTGGCCGTGTCCAGGATCGCTAATTAAATAATATTTATTCTTAAAAGAGATTCTGGACGCGGCCAGAATGACGAACGTGTATGAAGGCAGCCATATGCTTCATGTAGCCAGTCTAGCAAAGGATTGACGCGAGTGCAATAATATGGATTTGATTGGATGTGAGAAATAAGAAGTTGAGGCTAGATTAGATGGGGAATGCGGGATGAACGAGACTCGAACTCGCGACCTCTTCCGTGACAGGGAAGCGCTCTAACCAACTGAGCTACCACCCCCCATAAATACAACCTAATTATGCCAGATTATTGTATATACGTCAATGGTTCCGAATAATTTCTGATTAGTTTTGCGTTTCAGTTCTGTTAGTTCTGCGGCTTTCTTGATCTTCTTACAAAAAAAGTGTATACTTCTTAAGTACTTTTAACCTCTGCCCCTCAGACTAGTATAGCTGTCCAAGTAAGCTTACAAACTATGCCAAAACAACCTATTGAAGAAAAAGAATCAAGTGTTTTTGATTTTCTCCGCTTGGGAGAGTCATATACGAGCCTGATATTAGGTATCGTTGTTGTTATCGTGTCTACCGTTTTGCTTCTTTCATTTGTACATAACAAGAATAAAACAGCTACCCCAGATCAAAAAACGCAAATAGCTCAAATTACACCCACCCCTACCACGTCAAACGTGGCTAAGGCACCTTCTAAAGAATCATCCGTTACAATAATGCATTCACCTACGGTTAAGCCAACTGCTGTGGTTAAGAAAGTTACTCCAACCCCAACTGTTGTGAAGGTTGCTAAGGTAAATCCGACTAAATACGTGGCTAAAGCTGTTACACCCACCCCACTTCGCCAAGGCTCCGCGGGGCAAGCCCCTAAAGCAAAAAAGCCTACATCCGTGCCTACAAAGGTAAAGAAACCTGATGCAAAAGTAGAAAGTAAGGGGACGTATAAAGTTGCCAAGGGCGACAATCTGTGGAGTATTGCTGAAAAGAACTACAAGAGTGGCTACAATTGGGTTGATATTGCCCGAGTAAATAATTTGAACAACCCAAATAATATTCATGAAGGGGATACATTAGTACTTCCAAAGGTTCAGTCCAAGGTAGCAACCGTCGTGCAGCCGACCAAGCCTGTTGTTCAACCAACAAAGGTTGTTGTAAAGGCTACGCCAACCCCTGTGAAGCAGATTGCGAAGGTTACACCCACGCCTACTGTGGCTGTAGCAAACAAAATAACCGGTAAAACGTACAAAATTGTACAAGGTGATACATTGTGGGATATCGCAGTTCGTGCCTATGCTGATGGATTTCAATGGGTAAAGATTGCTTCATCAAACAAATTACTGAATCCGGATATAATTCATCCAGGCAACACCCTCACACTCCCACGAGATAAATAGTTGTCCTATTTGTCCCTAATCGTCCCATTAGTCATATTTAACCTCTAGCTTATGGGTAATAAAAAACATCGAACATAAAAAATGTTCAAAAGATTAGCGCTTGTAGTGGCGGCATTCATGACGCCTTAGTAGTAGGACGATGCTTACTATTTCTAAAATCGCGATAAATCGCGCCACTACAAATTATTGGATATTGGATATTGGATATTTGAAATTGGATATTTGATATTTCTATGCTATCATGATCTCTGTAGCGCGGGCGTAGTTCACCGGTAGAATGTCTCCTTCCCAAGGAGAAGGTAGTGGGTCCGACTCCCATCGCCCGCTCAGTCGTCGTTCCACTGTTATTTGTATGGTGGGTCCCCACCCCTGTCCGCTTCGCTTGCAGGCGAACTCCTTCGCTAGCTCAGTCCGTTCCATCGCCCGCTCAAATACGTTTGACTCAATAAGACTGGTGCCTTATACTGCCCTTATGTCAGCCGAGCATTCCCGATTACATGAGATTCGACCTGCATCTACAGAGAGCATACAAAAGCTTTTTTCTCATTTGCAACTACTTTCCGAAAAGCCGCCTAAAAACGTTGATATTGATGAAACCGCAGCAATGTATGGTTCTAAGGCGGGCGAGCAAGCTCGTATAGCTGAGGCGCGAACAGGGTTGGTTTCAACCATATATTCATTGAAAAAAGATGGAGAGATGCCCAGACAATTTATACACATTCGTATGTCTCCTGCAGTAGATCAGGGTTATCTTACCATTCATCAGTTTGAAGAAGACATACATGGCAGGAACAGACCGATTGCCATGCGATATTATATTCATAAAGATAAAGTCTTTAGCCATAAAATTACGGATGAAGATTTTTCTAGGGGACCTGAAGAACAAAAGAAAAAAGAAAAAGAAGATCAGGAACAAGGCTTTGCATTAATGACCGAATCAGAAGTGATAAAACTAAATACCCACCTAGCCAAGCTCACCCACGACGAATAATGCGCTCTTCGCCGGAAGTATTTTGCAAATGCTTCCGAAACGGTTCTGTTGGGTGATGCCCCAACGTTCGATTTTGCAACAGTCTCCTTCCCTCAGCCTGAACCATCCTGGATCAGGTTACAAACCTGATCCGGCGCGAGTAATGCGGTTTCCGATTGACTCTTACTTTCTGATTTCGTATAATTAATCGTGCCCGATACAAAGAAAGCTCATAAAACAAAATATATATTTGTTTCAGGTGGTGTTATTTCCGGAATAGGAAAAGGACTCACCAGTGCATCTATCGCTTTTCTCCTCAAGTCAGCAGGATATACAGTCGCCCCTATAAAAGTTGAAAATTATCTCAATGTCGATGCAGGCACAATTAATCCTATAGAGCATGGTGACCCATTCCTTTGTGAAGATGGGACAGAAGCGGATATGGATATCGGATCTTACGAGAAATTCCTCCATGAAGACATGGGCCGTGAGAGCTTTACCACCATGGGCCAGATCTATAGCACTGTTATAGAAAAAGAGCGCAGATTTGAATACAACGGTGAAGATGTAGAGGCCATCCCACACATAACCGATGAAATTACCCGCAGGATCAAAGCAGCCGGACAGAAGAAGAAGGCAGATATCGTTATCGTTGAGATGGGAGGTACCGCAGGAGAATATCAGAATGTATTTTATTATGAAGCATCCCGTATGATGACACTAAAGAATCCAGGGGATGTCATCCATGTGCACGTCAGTTATGTTCCTACTCCACAGCATTTGGGAGAACCCAAAACCAAACCTACACAACTTTCAGTAAGGACACTCAACTCCATGGGTATTCAGCCAGATTTTATTATTGCCCGTTCAGAAAGATATCTGGATAAAAGACGCCGTGATAGATTTGCTTTATTCTGCAATATGCATCCGGAAGATATTATTTCCAATCCTGATTTAGAGTCTGTCTATGAGATCCCTATGATGCTTCATGCACAAGGATTGGATAAAAGAATTCAGGAAAAATTTGGTCTATCGATTAAAAAACCCAAACTCGCAGAATGGGAAAATCTTGTGAAGAAAATTAAAGCGCCAAAGAAGAAGACAGTTGAAATAGCTATTATCGGAAAGTATTTTGGAACAGGAGATTATCAATTAAAAGATTCCTACGCCGCGTTATTTGATGCGATAGATCATTCCAGTTGGCAGGCAGGTGTAGAAGTAAAAACCAAATGGATCGATGCTGAGAAAGTTGAGTCTGCCGTCGCTAAAGCCTTGGAGGATAAAAGAGAAGGCGCAGAAGGTGTGCGTGAAGTACTCGGTGATGTTGATGGTATCATCGTTCCAATAGGGTGGGGGGAGAGAGGCGCAGAGGGCATGATAGCAGCCGCAGATTACGCTAGGAAGCATAAGATACCATATTTGGGACTATGTTATGGTATGCAGCTCGCAGTGGTCGCATTTGCCCGTTCAGTGCTTGGGTGGACGGACGCCAACTCTACAGAAGTAAATGAAAAAACCAAACATCCGGTTGTCTATATCATCCCATCACAGAAAGAGCACATGAGGAAAAAGTCATATGGTGGGACCATGAGGCTTGGAGGATGGGATGCACTTGTGAAGAAAAACACAAGAGCTTACGACCTGTATAAAAAATACCAAGGATTTAGCACTAAAGCTGATGGACTGACAAGTGAGCGTCACCGCCACCGTTTTGAATTCAACAATAAATATGCAGAAGACTTGGAAAAGAAGGGTCTGGTTATCAGCGCGAGATCAGTAGAAGAAGGACTCGTCGAAATCATCGAAGTCCCGGATCATCCCTTCTATGTCGGCACCCAGGGACACCCGGAATACAAAAGCCGCCCCCTAAATCCACACCCCCTCTTCATGGGCTTCATGGAAGCGTGCAGCGAAAGAAGGGGATAGGTTATAGGGGATAGGGTCTAGGTCAAACCGTCATCCTGAATTTATTTCAGGATCTCATAACTCCTTAATAATTGACACATAAGGTCTCATAGTGTTATAATCTTTCCATGGAAAGAAGAGAAGGCAATCAGCCGCAATATATTCAGATAGAAGGTCCTGTCACGCTTGAAGCAGGCCAGAATTTCTATGATCAACCACCATTTAATGTCATACTTCCAAAAGTAGCCAAGAGACATGGTGTAGATCAAACAATCCTGCAAACTGGTTTAACTCAAATTGGAAAGCAACTGGCTCGTGCACTACCTGAAGAAAAGAAAAAGATAGCGGCAAGTTTTCGTATGGATGGAACATTAGGCGGTGTACAAGGTACTAGGCCAGCAGTAATAGAAACTGTTAAAGCAATGGATGTATTTCCTCAATGGGATAGTTATGTCTCAGAAGAGATGATGAAAAATATGTATAAGAAAGATGGCACGTTCAGCCGTCAATCTCAAAGCAAAGATCAAAGCAGGACACCTAGTTATGGTGCATGGTATGAGAAGAAGATGGCCAGAAATGCTCGTTTCCAAAGTGCGGCTGTTCGATCAGTTCTCATCGACACCTTCCCTCAGGACCTGCAACAGCGATCAGTACACGATGCCATTGCCTCCACAGGCGTAAAACCCCCAAGAAAAAGATGGCAAATCCTAAAAGCCTCACCCACCATCCCTAAAAAGTAAACTTTACCCCTCACATCTAACCCTTCTGGTAATAACCCAATATCCAATATCCAATATCCAATTTCCAATATCCAATATCCATATAGGTCTTATATGTCTATTCGTCCAATTTGTCCTTTAATTTTCTTCTCTCACTTGCCCGTTGAGATTTGGGTGGTTTTGCAGTATAATATTGAGATATGTTAACAACAATTGATTTTGTAGCAGGAGATGTTATCAACGTTCACCAGAAAATCCGTGAAGGTGAGAAGACCCGTATTCAGGTTTTCAAAGGTACCGTTATCGGTATTCGGGGCCGTGGTGAGAACAAAATGTTCACTGTGTTAAAAAAGTCAGGTCAATACTACATTGAGAGAATCTGGCCGGTTAATTCCCCAAATATTGAAAAAGTAGAAGTTGTCGAAAAACCAAGAAGAAAACCACGCAGAGCAAAACTTACCTACCTTAGTGCACCTATGCATAAGTAAATAATCCAATAATCCAATAAACAAAAATCCAATGTTTGTGCTATCGTCATTCTGGCCGCGTCCAGAATCTCTTATTTTTTAAGTAGCTAGGAAAGACAGAGCGATGCTGGACCCGCCAGCATGACGGCTTTTTTTTTGACTATTTATTTTATTGGATTATTCGTTTATTTGTTTATTCTTTGGTGCTATACTAAAAAAGAGCTATGTCAGCAAACCGTCAGGAAGAGGGGAAAAAGGGTGAGGAGCTGGCTTGTGAGTATTTAAAGAAAAAAGGGTTTACGATAATTGAGCGCAACTTCAGGATACGGGGTGGAGAGATAGATATTGTAGCTTTGGATTCTTCGGCAGGGCAGAAAAGTTTGGTGTTTATCGAAGTCAAGACGAGATCATCTTCGGAGTTCGGATCACCTTTTGAAGCGATAACACCTTGGAAGCTCAAGACACTTATTAAGACGGCTCAGTTTTACAAGCTGAAATATCCAAAATATCCTGACCTGATGAGAATCGACGCCGTAGGAGTACAATTAAATTATCGCAACGGAACAACAGAGATAGAACACATGGAGAATATAAGTTAAAATTTTTTAAATGGTTACATAGTTGGATGGTCGAATGGTTAAAGAACCATATAGCCATTTAGCCATATAGCCCTCGTTATTATGAGACAACAACACGTAAAAATAGTAGCAACGATCGGACCCGCTTCACATTCAGCGGATGATATTCTGGCGCTGGCAAAAGCTGGCGTTGATGTATTCCGTATCAATCTTTCTCATGCTACACCTGATGAAGTAGAGGAGCGTTCTCGATGGATACGTCAGGCCGAACTGGAATTGGGTAAGCCATTGGCTATTATGGGTGATCTTCCTGGTCCCAAAATCCGCATAACACCTATGAAGCCGGATACAGTTTTGCAAAAAGGTCAGCGTTTTATTCTTTCCAAAGAAATTGAGATAGGAGATGAGAACGGATGCGGGCTCAATCATCCTTCAATTATCAATATTCTCGAACCTGGGGCAGAAGTATTTATCGATGATGGGACGATTAAATTAGTAGTTGATAAGCGTGTGAAGGACACTGTTGAGACGATTGTCCTCGTAGGTGGACACTTGAAATCAAAGAAAGGCTTCTCTGCTGAGGGAATTTCACTGAGTACAACTGGTGTATCAGACAAAGATAAAGAAGGTATCCGCATGATGGTCAAAAATGGAGCAGATGCTCTTGCTATCTCCTTTGTTCAGACACGCCGTGATGTTATCTCAGTCAAGACATTACTCCCCGAAGATTCCAAGATGATGCTCATTGCCAAGATTGAGACAGCCAATGGGGTAGAGAACGCAGAGGATATCCTGAGCGTATCAGACGGGATGATGGTCGCCCGTGGAGATCTGGGTCTGGCAGTACCCCTCGCCAAAGTTCCACATATCCAGAAGCAATTAATTGATTTATGTATCAAACATGCCAAACCTGTTATTACAGCCACACAGATGCTTGAATCTATGGTGTCCAAGCCTATGCCGACCCGCGCCGAAGTGACAGATGTATCCAACGCTATTTTAGACAAAACAGATGCAGTCATGTTATCCGCAGAGACAGCAGAGGGTAAATTCCCGGTAGAAACAGTAGAAACCATGGCAAAGATTATCGATGAGGCCAACAAATGGGTCAAACCCTATGAATACAAAGAAGAAGGCACCACAGAAAATGCCATCAGTGAACACGTTGGCCAAGTAGCAGATCAGACCGGATCGAGCCTGATTATTGCTTTTACGCACAGTGGTGTTACCGCGCGCCGTATCTCACGTCACAGACATCGTCAGCCTATTGTTGTCGCTTCTATGAGTCCTGAGACTATCAGAAGACTTTGTTTTTCATGGGGTGTTTATCCTCACCTGATCCGTGCTACCCGTGGATTTGATGACATGCTCATACAGGCACGCGAATTAGCTCAAAAAAATGCAGTCAAGAGTCTTGTTAAAGGACAGAAATACCTCATTTCTGCTGGTATGCCCTTCGGCGAATCCGGCAGCACCAACATGATCCTCGTACAAAC
>CAMPGJ010000032.1 GCA_946885425.1 uncultured bacterium | reverse complement strand
ACCTTGCGCGTGTAGCGCAAGAATATCCAATATCCAATGCCAAATATCAAATGCCAAATGACGAAGAAAAACGTATTGGATATTAGATATTGGATATTTGACATTGGATATTAATTTTATGAAGACATTTACAGAGAGGGTGTATGAGGTTGCTAGGAGGATTCCTCGGGGGAAGGTTGCTACCTATGGGCAGTTGGCGCAGATGGCGGGTAGTCCTCTGGCTGCGAGGGCTGTAGGTATGAGCATGAAACATAACCCTGATATGAGCACAATCCCCTGCCATCGTGTAGTCGCTTCAGATGGGAAGCTCACCGGCTACGCATATGGAGAAGGAATTGTAACAAAAAGAAAAATGCTCTTGAACGAAGGGGTGCAGTTTAAAGGAGAGAAGGTGAATTTGGAACTGTCGCAGTGGAGAGCCTAATGTAGATTAGAAATAGAATTCTTGACGTGGGAAGTGAGATATTCTTGATCTTGAATATTTGATTCCTTGAATACCTGAAGTGTGATCCGTTCAAGAGCGTCAAATAATCAAAAAGTCAAAGCGTCAAGTTTCAAAAACCTCCCACCTCGCACGTCTAAGATTCAATCTAAAATTATAAATGGAAAATGGAGCCTGGAAAATGGAAAATTTTGTACTATCCCCTATTTTTTGGTAAACAGACCAATCAATTTTTTAAATCCGTTTTGGATAGAGAGGAAGACTGCTGCGCCCATCAGGTCCAGCTCATCTACACGTTCACCCTTATCATTTCGCAGTGTCTTATCGTCGCTTTGTTCCTGTCCTTCGTCTTCCATACAGTTAGTATAACATAGACAGAGTATCAAGAGTATCAAGAGAACCACCCACCCCTGTCAAGCAACATCACGGGCTTTTTCTTCGTCATGCTGGCCGAGTCCAGCATCTCTCCGGTAATTTGATATTTGGCATTTGATATTGGATATTTGATATTTAAAGGTATCTGTATATACTAAAATATAGTGAAGAAGGTGCGTAATAACATTTCAAATGTCTTTTCCTTTAGTTTTAGTTCAAAAACAGCTTTTGTTCTCTTCTGTGAGATTGTGATAGGGATAGTTATTATCATGTTTTCCCTCTTCCTTTTTGCTGATATTGCCAAAGATACAATATTTGATAAAGAGGTGGTTAAAATTGATACTGATATTTCTCACTATATCTATAGTTTCCGCACGCCTCTTCTCACTGAGGTGATGATCTTTATTACTTATTTTGGGGCGGATCTTATTCTCGTATTTTCTACGGTAATTGCGATAGTCCTTTCATGGAAAAAACATAAAAAAGAGTCCATACTTTTTGTGATTATGCTCATTTTTGGTTCAATATTAAATATAACCCTGAAACAAATTTTTCAAAGACCCAGGCCGGATATTGATCCTTTGTTTACGTTAACTTCATATAGTTTCCCTTCAGGACACGCGATGAATGGATTTGTTTTTTATGCTACATTGGCTTATTTTACGTATCATTTTTCCGGCAAGATAAAGAGGACGTTGCTTTTCAGTATTATTGCCGGGATTTTGGTACTATTAATCGGTATTAGCAGAGTTTATCTGGGAGTGCATTATCCTACTGACGTAGTGGCTGGGTATATAGCAGGGCTTTTGTGGTTTGCTCTTGTGATTGTTGTTGAGAGAACGTTAACTTTTAGAAATCTTTTTAAAAAATATCGTCCTCCTAAGCTCAGCAAATAACTATATTATATGTTCCTTTTTGCTATGGGAGCAGTGAATGAGAACGTAGTACCGGTTTTGCCTGACCGATCACTTTCGACCCATATTTCCCCTCCCTGTCTCTCAATAATCTCTTTGCAAATGTATAATCCTAGTCCTAACCCTGGGTATGTATCTTTTTCTTGATTTACTCTGAAAAATCGTTGGAAGATTTCTTTTTGTTTTTCTTCTGGAACACCTATTCCAAAATCGGTTACTGATAAAAGCATTTCTTTCTTTCCTGCTTTTGTTGTTACAATAATATTTTTATCAGCAGGAGAATACTTCAATGCATTTGTTAGCAGATTAGTAAGTACTTGTCCGTATCTATCACGGTCACCATATACCTTTTTTGTTACATCTAAATGCAGGACAATAGTATGGGTATCTGATGTCCGTTGGATCTCTTCTGTTATTTCCTCCACCATTTCATTGAAATTAAAATAGTCATTTCTGAAAGTCAGCTTACCTTCTTTTATTCTTGTTACATCAAGCAGATCTCCGATGAGTGTCGTCAATTTATTGATTTGAACGTCCATTTTCTTTAATAATAGTACTGATTTATTGTCACCGGTCTTCGAAAAAGTCCGTTGCAATACCTGGGCAAAAACTTTAATACTTGTGACAGGAGTCTTTAATTCATGAGAAGCCAAACCAATAAATTCATCTTTTTGGTTTTCTAATCGTTTGCGCTCCGTAATATCAATGGTTGCCCCCAACATACGGATCGGTTTATCTTCATCATCAAAGAGAACTTGCGCGCTTGTGATTATCCAGATCACTTTTTTACCTGGACCATAAGCCCGGAATTCGAGCTGATACGGTTTTTTATTTTGCAGCGCAGATTCCAGATGATCCATAACAAATTGTTTATCTCCAGGATAGATAACCTGCATAAATTCATCTACGGTACCTTTAAAATCATCTTTCTTAACCCCATGAATCTCGTATATTTTTTCTGACCAACTGATGTTATTATTTACGATATCCCAATCCCATACACCAATATTTCCAGCATTAAGAGCTAACCGCAAGCGTTCTTCACTTTCTCTCAATGCGTGTTCTATTTTTTTCTGTTTATTTTCAGTTTGTTTTTTTTCTGTTATATCGCTGATTGTTCCTAGATACCCTATTGTGTTCCCTTTAACATCCTTTATCCCTACAGCATTACCTTGAAGCCATGTGATCCCACCTTTCCTCGTTTTGAATCTGTATTCGCTGCTAAATTCTTCATCATGATTTGCTGATTCATTCCATTCTGCAACGATTCTTTCTTTGTCATCAGGATGCAATGCTTTCAGCCATCCCTGCCCCTTTGCTTGTTCATGAGTCATTCCTGCAAAATCGCACCATCTTTTATTTACGTACAGACAATTCCCTTTTTCATCTGTTTGAAATATCCCAACAGGAGCAAGGCCAGTTAATGTTTTATATCGTGTTTCGCTATCATGAAGCTTTTCCTCTGACAAAATCTGTTCTGTGATATCTTCATGCTGCAAAACAACATGAATGATCTTGCCTGTATGATCTTTTACGGGGTAGATGAGAGCTTTGACCCATCGGAAAGGAACGGCTCTTTTACCAGGGATTGTTTTATTAGGTTCATATTTTATCGCAGGTACTTGTACAATCTCTCCTTGAAATCCCCGTTCGATGAAAGACATAATCCCATTTTGTATTAGCTGTTTATCTTTTAGAACGTTATATCCTAGAATCTGTTTGTGTTTTACTCCCCAGAGTTTTTCCCATGCTTTATTGGCACCCACTGATTCTCCGGTTGGAGAAAAAACTTGAGTGCTTATAGGAGATTGCTGGAATATTGTTTGATTTGTTAGATCATTGATATTCATAATGTTAGATTATACAATATATTATCTTATTTTCGTAGAACAATTTTGTACAGATGAGGTTGCATACACGTTAGACTGAGGACTAGAGCTGACTGATGCCAAAGATTCTTCCAATTCCGTAAGTCACCGCCATAGCTAGCGCTCCCCCGATCACTACGCGGATAACCGCTTTTGGTATATTGGCTCCGCCTACTTTGGCACTGACGGTACCAGTGATCACCAGAGCTATGATCACAGAAGAAAAAGCAAAGGGAATACGGACATCTTCTGGTGGAAGGATAATTGCAGCCAAAGGAATAGCAGCTCCTACAAGAAATGATGCTGCAGAAGCGTACGCAGCGTCCCAGGGGTTGGTTAGGTTATCAGGATCTATCCCTAGTTCTGCATCGAAATGAGCAGCAATCGGATCATGCTCTGTTAGTTCTTGTGCAACAACCATAGCAGTCTTCTTTGATAATCCTTTCTTTTCATAGATATCCGCAAGTTCTTGGAGTTCTTTTTCAGGAAAGTTTTTTAGTTCATACCGTTCTTTTTCAAGTAATGCTTTTTCAGTATCCCGGGAACTGCTGACAGATACATATTCGCCTGCTGCCATAGATATAGCCCCGGCAATAATACCAGCGATACCTGCCGTCAAAATAGCGCTGAGTGAGTTGGTCGCTCCTGCTACTCCGACTACCAATCCTGCGATAGACACAATCCCATCATTTGCTCCCAAAACAGCCGCCCGCAGCCAATTTAGCTTCGACACATGACTAGCCCTATGCGGTTCTTTGTGGGATTTTTTACTATTGGTCATAGAGAGAGTATAGCACTCATATTGGAGACTTACTATGAAGTAATGGTAACATTTTTGGCAAGTGTCTTAAATCTCACTCCATTTGCCTGTACTACAGTGATGGTTACGTATCCCGTTTTACTCGTTTTAATATCCCTTACAACACCAGATTTACCACTATGTGTACCACCAATAACTTTGCAGTTAGAGCCATCTTTCAGAGTCAATGTTTGTTCAGTCATACTTGATAGTATACCACCATTTAAAAAGTTAGCTAAATAATTCTGCCTATGTCTTTATCAGTATGGCATTTTAGGCTTAATTCTAGTAAAATAGCTAAGTACTATTAGCCAATAGTCACATTGCTGACCTGCCCGCATTGCTACGCAAAGCGTTGCAGGCGGGGTCGTCTAATGGTATGTTCTATACATACGTTTTAAAAAGTAAAAAAGATAGAGAGTTATATATTGGTTGGAGTAACGATTTAAAGGAGAGAGTACTTGAGCATAATAAAGGATTAGTAGATGCAACTAAATATAGATTGCCGATGGAACTTGTTTATTATGAAGCATGCTTGAATGAAAAAAGCGCGATAGCAAGAGAGAAGCAATTGAAAACGGGATTTGGTAGAGCATATTTAAAAAGAAGAATAAAGTAACATTGCTGAGTCGTCTAATGGTAGGACAACGGACTTTGGATCCGTTTATTCTGGTTCGAATCCAGGCTCAGCAGCCGATTCGACTCGCTATGCTCGCTCACGGCTATAGCCACACTATTAAAGAAGAGCTATTTAATAAGTAGCTATGGAGATTTGGAAGTCGAATCTTTCACTGAGAGATTCTATTAAGAATCGAGTAAGGGTCATAGAATAAGATAGAAGGTTTTAATTTTCGATTTGGGAGGTGAGGTGGTTTAGGAGTTCTTGATAATCACACATCGCAAGACATATGCCTTGGTCACCTGATCCGTAGTATATATAGAGATTTTCTCCAAAAACTACAGCACCTTCTGGGAAAGCGACATGATTCACCACTCCGTGCCTTTCACGTTCTGTCTCCGGTTTGAGGATATGGTCAACATTTGCCAGGATCTTCCGGGGGTCATGCAAATCCAGGAGCGCTGCACTGATTGACCACTCAGTGTGGTCATCGACTGTGCTAAGTGCGCTATAGATAAAGAGCCATCCGTGCGGCGTTTTGATCGGTACTGCTCCGACTTCATTGCCGCGCCCCTCACTTGGTCTAAATACTACCTGATCCTCGTATTCTTCATTCACAATCCGATTCATTCTTTCTTTTGAAGGATAAAATAAGTCATAAAGATCATCAAACTGTGCCATCATAATAGTTGCTTTTGGACTTTCCAGCTCAAAAGTGAAAAGCATTGTGTATTTTCCATTAATTTTTTCAGGAAAAAGACATGCAGCTTTTGAAAAAAGATCTGGTCCTACGATTCCATGTTTGTTCCAGTGCCTAAAATCTTTACTGGTTGCAAGAGCAATTCTCACCTTCTGTTCATGCCCACGACCACCGACAGCTGTGTAATAGCAATAATATATTCCGTCAATTTTGGTAATTCGCGGATCTTCACATCCCATACCGTTCTCATACCCTTCTGTGGGAGCAATAAGCGGTTCTTCAAATCGTTCAAAGTGCATGCCATCAACGCTTTCCGCATAGCCAAGAGAGGATATATATGCGCCTTCTTCGTCAGGATGGACGTCATTTGTTGCGCGGTACATCATCTTAAAAAATCCGTTTTCATGAATTACCCCAGGATTCAGAACAGATCCTTTTTCCCAATCATGGTTGGGATTCAACTCTAGAATGGGATCTCCGCGGAAACGTTTTAGTTTCATATAATTATTGTAAGAGTTAATTGTTAAGTAAATCAAGTATCACTTACTATGGCTTACCCAAAGGTTATTGTTCGAGCTTGTCGAGAACCTTGCTTCTCGACTCGCTATGCTCGCTCGAAGAATAAATGTGTAACTCGTATTAATTCTTCTATAATTTTTGTTTCAAAATTTGAGGATACTTATCGTAAAGAGTAATAATTAATTCTCCAAATAATGAATTAACCCATGCAAACCAGTGACGGGTAAAGTGATTCGCATTGTCTACATCAACACTTTCATGCATATAGAAAGTTTTTGCATGTGTCCGTTTGAGGGTAGTAAGGCATTCGATAATTTCTTTTTCATCATCAGTCGTTAATGCCTGCATTATGGTTGCCATTGGCCAGAAATGATCGCAAACGCCAACATGTGGAGATGTTAAACCACATGCAACTTCTCCTTTAGAAAAGAAGGAGTTCCACCCGGAGAGGAGTAATTTCCGGGTATTTTGATATACTTCATCTTTCGCATCGCAAAACTCAAGATAAGGCAAACTTAAAAGACTTGGAATATTTGGATCGTCCATAATGCAATTTGATCCAAAACCATCCACCTCATAAGCATAGATTTTGCCATATTTCTTGTGTTCTACAATTCCCCACTCGTTGATACCCTTTTCTATTTGGTCTGCAAGCATTCGTGCAAGTTTTATTAATTCTGTCGATCCTAACTCTTCCAGTATTGGCACCATTTTACGAATATACACAACAGTCATCGCATTTGCAGGGATAAGGTATGGAAAAACTGTTTCATCATCTGATGGACGGAATACGCAACGGGACAGTCCACAACGTTTTGATGGATAACCATATCCACTCAAACGAACGGCTGGGTGCAAATGTCCTGAGTGAGTTCTGAATTGAAAAAGAAGTTCGTGGTTTTCTTTATTTAAGGTATTTTGCTCTATGTGAATTACTTCAAAAGCTCTATTTATAGCATGTAGCCAGTTATCGTCAAAAGGAGACATATCCTTTGTTGCTTCATAATAGCCCGAAGACAACCTGAAAAAGGCTGCCAAACTATCTAATTCATATTTTCTTTCCCAAACTTCTGATTTATTATCATGTATTTCGCGTTTAAACGCGTTTGCATAAGGGTCAGACATGACACAAATTGATTGTCTATGTAAAAGTCCAATAAAAAGTTGCTTTATCTCATGATCTTTGGTAATGAACTTAACATATGGCCACACTTGATTAACTGAATCTCTTAACCACATGGCAGATATGTCTCCAGTTACAATAAATGTATCTGGTTTCCCTTCCCGCTGCGAATGATAAACTGTTGTATCCAAAGTGTTTGGAAAACATTGGATAAACATTCTGCGAATATCTTCATCAACAATTTTAGCGGAAACCTCTTCAATAGTTTGTTCAATCAATTTACTGCGGAATAATCTGTCATGAGGCTCTGGTCTTTCTCTTAAATGCGAGAAGTTTTGGATCTCGTCAGGATTTTTATATGCCATATTTTTATTGTATAGAATAATTAGATTGTCGGCAAACCCCACACTCCCCTTGTGCATCCTGATCCATTATTGTTATTCTATATGGAGGGGATATTTATGTTTGTCCATGCTATTATTTATTTAGTTTCTTTTGTAGGCATTTGGATTGGTGCTGGACTCGCGATTAGATCTGTTGAGCACTTATCTAAATCACTCAGAATCTCTTCATTTGTCCTTTCGTTTTTAATTCTTGGTTTTTTTACTTCAGTAAGTGAACTCTCTGTCGGTATCAATTCTGTTATAGCTAATGATCCGGAAATTTATGTGGGGAATTTGATAGGAGCATCATTAGTTATCTTCCTTCTGATCGTACCACTCTTAGCGATCGGTGCAAATGGTTTGAAGATCAATAGCGGCTTTCAGGGATTTAATTTGTTATTCTCAATGCTTGTTATAGCAGCTCCTGTAGTCTTATCTATGGATGGCGTTGTTGATAGATTTGATAGTCTTATCTGTCTTCTCAGCTATTGTCTCCTTGTCTTTATTATACAGATGCGCAAAGGGATGCTGGAGAATATAGATAAATTGAAAAAGGCTCAAACAGTTCGTTTGTTAAGAGACTTTGCAAAAATAATTATTGGATTAATTGTTATTTTTGTTGCAAGTAAAGTAGTCGTTAATGAAACACTTTATTTTTCAAATGCTCTTGATATCTCACCATTTATAATCAGTCTGCTTTTAATAGCCGTTGGTACGAATATACCAGAATTATCTATTACGGTACGTTCTTTGTTCATGAAGAAGAATCAAATTGCTTTTGGTGATTATGTGGGTTCAGCCACATTTAACACATTCTTATTTGGATTCCTAACCTTGATATATGGTAAGCCGGTTCACCTCACTAATAGCTATTTTGTTAGTTTGCTTTTCTTAATTTCAGGTCTTCTCATCTTTTATTATTTTGCTAAAAAAGACCATGTTATAACCCGTATGGAAGGATTATTATTAATTTTTATATATATCTCATTTTTGTTTATGGAAATCATCCTTCACCAGCGTTCACTCGTGCTACAATAAGTGAAAATATCAGGAGATGAAACAAATTATATTAGCTTCAAAATCCCCGCGCAGGAAAGAGATTTTTAAAAAAACCGGACTATCTTTTATCGTGGAAGAAAGTAATTATAAGGAAGACATGTCTTTGCGTCTCTCCCCTACCGCACTGGCAAAACAATTATCTCAGGAGAAAGCAAAAGCAGTTGCCAAAAAACACAATAATGCTATTGTCATCGCTGCCGACACATTTGTCGTTCTGGATGATATGATATTGGGAAAGCCGCATACAAATCAGAAAGCGAAAGAAATGCTAAGGATGCTTAGTGGAAAAACCAATTTGGTAATAACAGGAGTCACGATACTCGATACAGATAGTGGGCAGATGGACTGCTTTTCCGATCAGGCGAGTGTATCTATAAAGCAGCTTTCAGAATCAGAGATTGATCAATATGTCCAATCAGGTGAACCACTGGACAAAGCAGGAGCCTATGCTATCCAAGGTTTGGGGGCTATCTTCATTGAAAAAATAGAAGGTGACTTTTATGGTGTCATGGGACTTCCTTTGTTTCAGGTAGTAGAAAGATTGAAAGGTTTTGGAATACATATTTTATAAATAAAAGAGATGCTGGACTCGGCCAGCATGACGCATGAAGGTCTTATTGTATATTTGTTTACAAATGGGTATCCTAAAATAGATGTTTATTATTATATCGCAAGTTTTCATAGGTCTACTGTTGGCAAGCTCCGGTTTTTATCTAGCATATTATTATGTTGTTGGGATAGATTCAGGCAGAAGTCCGCTACTGCTCGTTTTATCTCTTATTCTTATCGGTGTTGGCGTCTATTATCTTCTCCGAGCTGGAAAATCTGACGATACAGTAACTGTAAAGGTAAAAAAAACCTCATCGGTTAAAGGAAACGCAAAGAATTTCAATAGGAATAATGACCTTGTTAAACAATGGAAGAAAACAATGGAACAAAGAGACCGTTTGAAATTATTGGAAATGTCCGGAGAGAATAAGAGTTGAGAAAGTTAGACAATTGTTATATTGCTAAATTGCTAAATTGCTAAATTGCTAAATTG
>CAMPGJ010000031.1 GCA_946885425.1 uncultured bacterium | reverse complement strand
TGAAGTCCTATATAAGAATATTGAAGAATGCTATTAGTATCTCTGTCGGATGAGCTAAATAAGGAGAAATTCGAAGCTAATTTTAGTGCAATATTTATATACAACTTTGCAATATAGCATAATTGATTAGTTTTAAAAATAAGTTTATAGTTATCTTGTGAAATATGATAAATAAAATAAATCTCCTTGGGGTCGAAATCACAGCAGAAAGTGAAAAAAACATCCTGGAAGAAGTGTCTCGACTCATCAAAAAGGGCAAAAAATTTATAATAGTGACACCTAACCCGGAAATTTTGATATATGCAAAAAAGCATAAACCATATCAAACTATACTAAACCATGCTAGCGTTTCATTGCCGGATGGGGTGGGTCTCTTGTGGGCTGCCCGAATGCTCCAAAAACCCCTTAAAACCCGTATAACAGGTGTCGATTTCATCGAAAACCTATGTAAGCACACTAAGGAAGAGCCCGTATCCATGGGCTTTTTAGGTGGAAGAACGGGAGTAGCAGAGAAGGCGGCAGAGTGCTTGGTTCGAAGATACCCCTGGGTGAAGGTTGCTTTTGTTGGTGAGGAGTGGCCAGAGGCTGGCTTCACCGCTGCGCAAGCGCAAAGTGATCAAGTCATCAAGTCATCAAGTCATCAAGTAGCGGAGCCATCAGAATCCATTCAACATGCTCGAGAGAAGTCAGGATCTAGAAGTGAAAAGCTAGCCCCTAGCCCCTATACCCTAGACCCTAAAGGTAGAACTATAGACCTTCTTTTTGTAGCGCTTGGTGCGCCCAAACAGGAAGAATGGATAGCTGAAAATTTACCTCATTTACCGGTGACAGCAGCTATGGGAGTGGGTGGGTCATTTGATTATTTGAGCGGAGATATTGTTCGGGCACCTGGCTTTATCCGTGCGCTTGGGCTTGAATGGTTATTCCGCCTTGCCCGCCAGCCATGGAGATGGAAAAGACAGCTAGCCTTGGTGGAGTTTATATGGCTTGTTTTGAAAGAGAAGTTTGGAACTACTAAGTGAGGCTACCTAATCATAAAGGCTCCGCCAGGTACAAGACTATACCTGGCAGTCGGCTCCGACTGTGACCTGACGCAGAACTAATCAGAACCTGAAACGCAAAACCAAGCAGAATTCTTCTCAAGTGGTAAGATTTGATCGTGCTAAAACATGCACTATCTAATAGTATCTTAAATATATAGAAATAAATCAAATTATATCTATAATACTTATGGCAGTAGGTTCTTTTTCTGATTAGTTCTGCGTTCGAGTTCTGCATAGTTCGGCACTTCACACATCCTCTTACGTTATTTAGGTTATTTTAACAGTCTTACAACATATTATGGAAATCAAGCCCAGCCTTGTCGTCGTGCTTTTTTGTTGTGGTATAAAGTGGGTAAAAAGTATAATTAGTATTGCTTTTTGGTGCTTTCCCTAGCCCATCCTTACATAGCAAACTCTTACATAAATTTAATGTCGCAGAGTTAAAATTAAACTTGATATAAGACGTAAGACTTAAGGCCATATGATGGATCAATTTTTTCTTAAGTCCTAAATCTTACGTCCTAAGTCTTTATGAAAATAGGTATTCTTGGTCCACTATGGCATAACATTCCTCCTGCAAAGTATGGAGGGACCGAAGATGTTGTTTATAATCTGGCTAATGGTTTGGTTGACAACAAGCATGATGTTACGCTGTTTGGTCCTAAAACTGCACATGTTAGTGCCAAAGTGCATGCAACAGTTGACCGTCCTTTGCGCGAAAAAGGAATTCCATGGACTGACTCCGGATATACGCTTCTCCATATGACTGAAGCCTTTGATCGGGCAGACCAATTTGATATTCTTCATGTTCATCTAAATAAAGTACAAGATTATGCGGCATTGCCGCTTGCGCTGCATTCCAAAACTCCCGTTATCTTTACACTCCACTTTAAAATTGCAGGGAAAGAGCAAAAAGAAAAATATGACCGCTATTTATTACTTCAGAAGTATAAACATTTGCCATATGTTTCAATTTCAAATACGCAAAGAAAAAGTATTGATTTACGATATATAGCCACGGTTTATAATGGGATTGGGCTTAACCGTTTCCACTTTTCCGATAGAAAAGGAAATTATCTTGTCTGGTTGGGTAAAGTAGCACCATTTAAAGGAACAAAAGAGGCTATTAGGGCTGCAAAAAAAGGGAATATGAAGATCTACCTCATGGGGACCATTGAGCGTGGTGTGCCTGAACTATCTGATTATTATGATAAGGAGGTCAAACCGCTTATCGACGATAAACAGGTTGTATGGTTGGGTGAGGTTTCGTATGATGAGAAGGCAAGTATTATGTCTGGGGCAAAAGCTCTTCTGAATCCTATTGCGTGGGAAGAGCCTTTCGGTCTGGTGATGGTGGAAGCACAAGCAGCAGGTACACCCGTAATTTCATACCGTCGAGGGGCAGCCAAGGAACTTATCCGTGACGGTGAGACCGGTTTTTTGGTTGATTCATTGGATGAAATGGTAGAAAAGATCACACAGGTTGAACATCTTGATAGAAGAGCCTGTAGGGAGAATATCGCCCAAAATTTTACTATCGAAAAAATGGTGGAAGGATACGAACGCGCGTATAGGGACGTTATTGATAATTGGGAAACATATAGAAAGGAGCAGCTTAATTTGTTAAATTCCAAGCACAAAATTACAAATAACAAATAAATTCAAATACCTAAATTTCCAAAACGTTTTGGATTTTATTTTTTGAATTTTGGTATTATTTGGAGCTTGTGATTTTGGATTTGTAATTTTTAAATGTATGGTAACTTTTTCTGATCTTAAGCATTTTTTTAAAGAGCAAAATTTTAATCTTCTCATCCTTGCTGATGGTGAACCTTTTGTTTCACGGGTGACAAAAGGAGGAGTTGTCACTTCTATGCCGGCAGGAGGGGTGGCGGTAGGGCTTGACCCCATTGTCCGTGCCACAAATGCTGTCTATATCGGCAGAGCCAAAGATGAATCAGAGCGCGCCGCCCTTGATAAGGATGGCAAGATGCTGATTGGTGATGCAGATGGTAATTATCATCTTAGGCGGTTATTTTTTACCGAGCAGGAAGTTGGAGAGTATTATTTGGGTTTTTCTAATCAGACGTTATGGCCATTATGTCATGTGGCTTTTGAGGAACCTCAATTTGAAAAAACATGGTTTGATGGGTACAAAAAAGTGAATGCAGAATTTGCCAGAGCTGCAAAGCAGGAGATTTCACGCTTTACGAAGGATTCGGGTGATAAAAAAACAGTGGTATGGATACATGACTACCAATTATCCCTTGTTCCTTCATTACTGCGCAATGGATCCAAACCCGGGCCGAATGATCCGCTTATCGGTATGTTCTGGCATATTCCCTGGCCTACGTGGGAGATATTCCGTATTCTTCCTCAGAAGAAAGAAATTTTGATGAGTCTTTTATCATGCGATTTCCTTGCTTTTCATAGAGCATATCAGGCCCGCAATTTTCTACAGACTGTTGAGCGCGAGTTGCAAGTGCGTATTGACCATGAGAAACAGCAAGTCCACTTCAGAGATCATGTGACAACCGTTAAGAGCCTTCCTCTGGGTATCGACACAGATAAGGTGAGAACCTTGGTACGTAAAGAGGAGGAGGATACACCACTCGGACGCAGAATTCGCGAAGTGCTTGGATTGCAGGAGGAAAAGCCGCATCCTCTTGATTGGTATTTTGAGAATTACACTGTGGTATTTGGGATTGACCGTCTTGATTACACTAAGGGGATTCTGCAAAGACTGCGGGCGTTGGATTGTTTTTTTGAAAAATATCCCAAATACCGGGGAAAGGTAGTTTATCTGGGAATTACGGCGCCTTCACGCGAGAAGATACCCGCATATAAGCATCTAAAGCAGCAAGCAAAAAAATTGACTACTGAAGTTAATAGCAAATATGCCAATAAAGTGTGGAAACCCTTGCATATGATTCATACCTCGTTCGCGCATGAGGAGGTACTCAACCTGTACCGCAAGGCAGATTTGTGTCTTGTTACTCCGCTTGATGACGGTATGAACCTGGTATCAAAAGAGTTTGTGATCGCGTCGTCGTTGTCTTCTGATCCGGGCATGCTGGTGCTCTCACAATTTGCCGGTTCAGCCACAGATTTGAGTTCAAGTCTGATCGTTAACCCATATGATATAGAAGAGGTGGCTGATGCTATTAAAGAAGGGATTGAGATGAAAAAACAAGAACGCATCGATCGCATCAAACACATGACAGAGTTGTTAGATGAGAATAATGGGTTTCAATGGGGAATGCA
Organism: uncultured bacterium; assembly: GCA_946885425.1. Next base: position 6,209 of record CAMPGJ010000031.1, on the reverse strand, counting down.
ATTCCTGCGGGAAACCATAGTGGCGGGAAGAAAAGTTGAGAGTTGAGAATTGAGAGTTGAGAGTTATTTCTTTTCTTTCAGAAAGAAAATCCACAGGATGATGTTGGCTAGTGAAAGAGCAAAAAATGGTAGTGTTTTGGGTAATCCGAAAAGTGAGAAGAAAATGATTTCAATGACAAGTGATACTAATAATGCTACCTCGAAAAGTGAGCCAGCTGCATGTTCAAATCCATTAAGAAGCATAGTTAGGAATGAGTACTTGGGAAAGTCTGTGCTTCGGTGACAAGTGAGAATCTTATCCGAGCGCTTCTAAGGCAGGGATCCAACTTAGAATTCTCCGATAATTCAGCCGGTCCACCTCATGCGAAGGTCCGGTTAAAAAGCGGTACCAGAATCAAAAGCGGAACGAATTTTGAGTAAGTCGAACCACTTTATATTTGCATAAAAATGATCCTTTAATATCTACTGATTTATATTCTTACTACTTTAGACCAACTCTTTTTAGCTCCCAATTTCTATACTTTCGTATAGTAGACGGAGCGCCCCCGACCATAGGCGAAAAGAAGACCGAGGGATGCCATTTTTGATAGTTCCCGGGAAGCTGTGATTTGCGAAACTTTGAAAAGAGAGGTGCATTTTCTATTGGTGATCCTGCTGCCTGGCTTTTCAAGATACGAGAGGATTGCCTGTTGTCTTTCAGTAAGCTCAAATAGCTTCGCAGGAAGATGTGCCTCAGGGTTTTTCTGAGCCACCTTTGTTTTGACCTGAGTAAGATACGCTGCAATGCCTTGTGTCAGATGCTCCAGCCATGGTGTGATATTGCCATCTTTATACGTCTTTTCTCTTATTTCCAAGTCTTTCTCTCTGTGATTAAAGAGAATTTCCTCCATCACCAGCATCCCATCTACGTCATATCCGTATTTATAAAGAAAAAGATATGCCGTAATCCGTGCAATCCTGTCTGTATCCTTCGTGAAAGGTTCTGTCTGGAATATCTCTATGAGCATGATTGCTGCTTGCAGCACAGGGTGTTCAGTGCTTGTTTGGAGGTATTCAAGCACTGTGGTGATAGATGATTCTTCTTTGATTTTCCCCCGTCCAATCAGCTCATAAAGCCGCAAAACCATCTTGGTTGTTATTGGTTTTTTGGATCCGAGCCACTCTCTGTAGATATAATCAAATGCATATCGATACCGGTGGATGTCTATCTCAACATGAGACATATTCTTTTTTTGAGGGGAATTTAAGACAGCAATGATATCTGCTTTACTAAGTGACTCTCCATCAAGCCGCAGCGACCAATATATTTTTTCAATAAGCGCATCCCATCGGTACCGTTGGGTGGTCTTTATTGGCAGAGGAGTGAGAAGAATTTCCTGGCGGAGAGTTGTAATCTGTTCAAGGTGGTTTGAGAGGGTTCCGGATAGGCGATAAGAGAACGTTGCTTTTTTCATCTTCTGAATAGAATGTAGTCTAATTTTGTTTTTCTGTCAAGTTCTGACAATAAACCTAAATGATTAGTTTATGATAAGATTATTTTTAATAATTTTTTAATATTTACCCTTGACACAGCCTATTAATATATGATGTTATTATGATAAGGTGTGAAAAAAATACATAAACAACGTATAAACACCACAAGATATGCCTTCTCTGCCCGAAAATAAGAAACTTGTTTCCATTAGCCAGGCGGCTTTATTACTTGGGGTTTCAGTTGATACTGTGCGCCGTTGGGATAAAAAAAGAATCATTAAAAGCCTCCGTGGAAAAGCAAATAAGCGCTTTTTTACCATAAAAGAATTAGAACAAATAAAGTTATCAAAACCACTTACTATCTCTGAAGCAGCAGAGCGGCTCAGAGTTTCTCAATCTACGCTGATGCGCATTGAAGAGAAGGGTTATATCAAAAGCAGTCGGGATAGAAGCGGAAGAAGAGGATATTCAGAAGAAACAATACAAACATTTTTGAATTCTGATTTTTTTCCAAAAACAAAACCAATCCCCGTAAAAATTAATCTTCCTTTGCAGGCTATGGAAAAGCTTATTGCTGGTAATTCTCTTGATGGGACACATAAAGAAAAGGTCACAAATGTTGAAGAAGCTGAAAAATTACTGGTAGAGAATGAAAAACAAATTAGTGAGCTCTCTAACTTATTGCTTTTGGATAGGAAGCGGGCTGGGATCATGTCGACTTTCCAAAGAATGTTCCAAAGCGTACTTATCGCCATAGTTGCCCTTTCTATCTCAACCGTAATAGTCATTATGGTTTTCTTTCTGTATGTACCTGATAAGACGGCAGATTTTTTTGGTTACACCAATCAAAGCCCTCTCTCGGCGTTACCAATTAATAATCTCACGCATATGTCAAAGAGCAGTGCGGTATTGGGTACTTCATCATTTAATACCGAACATAATGTTTTTGCTAATGTACTAAAGCCATTTAGTAAAGTCTCGCTCCTGCTCGTTAAGCAAATTAATAAGAAGACATATAAAAAAATTATTCCTCAGGAAAAGATTGAAGATATCAATGATGTCTTAACGCTTGATTCAGAGGGACGCATTGTCCCTGTGGTGGGCATACATGTTCCTGATAGCTCGTATATCAAAATATCCAATGATGGCAGTAACAAAGATTTGAGTGACTATGTTAAAGAAAAAGTAGTTATCGCTAATGAGCAGGGGCAGATTCCCGTCCAACAAAGAAATACCGGTCAGGTAGTAACGGAGCAATCTCTTATCAATCCGGTGAATCAGCCTCTGGAAGATGGTTCCGTGACTAGCTTAAAAATTGCCGATGGTAGTGTCACTGCTGATAAGCTTGCACCTGGTATCTCTGTCCTTGGTGATGGATCCATCGCAGGAAAAAATATCAAAGATGGAGAAATTTCTTCTAATAAAATTATAGATAAAACGATTATAGATGCTGATATTGCAGATACTGCAGGTATTGCTGATTCAAAATTTGCTCAGATTACCTCAGCAAATAAAGTGGCAGGTTCAGCAGTGCAAGTAGCAGCGGGTGGCGGGTTAACAAATAATTCGGGATTGTCGCTCCTGACTTCATGCAATACCAATGAAATTTTGTCTTGGAATGGTATAGCTTGGGTTTGTACTGTGAATATAGGAGGGGGGAGTGGTGTGGCTTCTGTAAATTCTCTCAATGGGGTACTCTCTATTGTAGGTGGTGGCATAAATAGTATCTCAACTGCGGGGAGTTCTATCACTGTTACCGGTACTGAAGCAGATACGCTTGCGGCAGTAACAGGAAGGGGAGCAGCAACGACGACTGCGGTTGCACTTAACGGTGGGATAACAAGTACTTCATCAACCCCACTGACACTTAGTTCTACAAATCCTGTTATATCTATAGGTAACACAGGGTCTCTTTCTGTAACAGACGGCAACAATATCTTATTTTCACTTGCTGATAATGGAACAACCGGAAACCTTCTCGTAACCGGAACCGTCAATGGAGCAACGATTTCAGGAGGCAGTCTCACTGCTTCTGCGGTGAATGGGGTAACTACTGCAAATATTCTTTTGAATACAGGATCGTATGCAGATCCTTCATGGATCACCTCACTTGCTAAATCAAAGGTAGGGCTTGGCAATGTTGAGAATACAGCGTTGTCTACCTGGGCTGGGAGTTCAAATGTTACGACAACGGGAACGCTCACTGGTGGAGCGACAGGAACAGGATTTACTTTGAACCTTGGGGCATCAACAGTGTCGGGAAATATCGGTGGTCCAAATATTGATGAATCGACATTAGCTGGATTAACAACATCTAATTTCAGTAGCGCGGATATCTCACAGTGGACGAATAACAGTGGGTATTTGACTACAGTTGATGTTTCATCTAACACTAATCTCTCTGCATCTGATGGTGTAACTTTGACAGAAGATTCAATAAGTAATACTGACAAAGGATCAAGTCAAAATATCTTTAAGACAGTAGCAGTCTCCGGTCAATCAAATGTTGTAAGTGATTCTAATGCTGATACCGTAACATTGGTTGCAGGAGCAAATGTTACATTAACTACCGATGCATCAACTGACACCATCACAATTGATGCCGCAGGTAGCGGGGGAGGAAGCACGTATTTAGCAGGGACTGATTTGGACCTCACAGGATCGACATTCTCTTTGGAGACGACCCTTGATTCTGTCGATACTATTAATTTGGCAGGGACAGGGACGTTGAACGGGCTTGATGTTATTGATGCTACGTCGGAATCAACTATTGAAGGGGCAATTGATACATTGGCAAATCTCACCTCTGCTTCAACGCTCGCGACAGTGGGTACATTAACTGGGGGAGCAACAGGCGCAGGATTTACTTTGGATTTTGGATCATCAACGTTATCAGGAAATATTGGTGGGTCAAATATTGACGAGTCAACATTGGCAGGATTAACCACCTCCAACTTTGCATCTGCCAATATTTCTCAATGGACAAATAACGCGGGGTTCATCACTGATGGAAATACCGGATGGGACAATTCCTATGGATTTATTACCGCTTCATCATCCGAGACCTTAACCAATAAGACAATTGCTGCAGGGAGTAATATTATTACAGGAATTACTGCATCTAATCTGACAGCTGGTGACTTTTCATCAGTAATCAACACTGGCACCTATTCTATTGATGTTTCTGGTAATGCAGGAACGGTTACCAATGGTGTTTATACTACTGGTTCCTATGTAAATCCCGCCTGGATCACATCCCTTGCCGGATCGAAAGTGTCAGGAAATATTTCCGGTAACGCAGCAACTGCAACGTTAGCAGCAAATGCTACAGATGCTGTGCATGCAGCCTATGCTGATACTGCCGGAGTTGCTTCCACCTCAGCCGATCTGATTTGTACAGGTTGTATTGGCGGAACTGAGATTGATGAATCTATGTTAGCAGGTCTAACGACATCCAATTTTGGAAATGCAAATATTTCTCAGTGGACTAATAATGCGGGATACATCGTTGATGGGAATTCGGGTTGGGATAATTCATATGGATTTATTACTGCATCCTCAGCAGATACATTAACAAATAAAGCAGGAAATATTTCTCAATGGACCAATGACAGTGGGTATCTGACGTCAGCAGATATTTCTTCTAATACCAATCTCTCTGCGTCAGACGGAGTAACCTTAACAGGAGATGCATTAACAAATAGTGATAAAGGGTCAAGCCAGAATGTTTTTAAGACAGTAGCAGTTTCAGGTCAATCAAATGTCGTGACTGATTCTAATTCAGATACGTTAACACTGGTTGCAGGTTCAAATGTTACATTAACGACTGATGCCTCAACTGACACTATCACAATAGATGCAACAGGTGGAGGGAGCACGTATTCAGCAGGAGCTGATTTAGATCTGACGGGTACTACTTTTTCACTTGAGACAACAATTGATTCTGTCGATACTATTAATTTGGCAGGGACGGGGACATTGAACGGACTTGATGCAATTGATGCCACGTCGGAATCAACGATTGAGGGAGCAATTGATACGTTAGCAAATCTTACAACAGCGTCATCGCTCACGACAGTAGGTACATTAACAGGGGGCGCAACGGGCGCAGGATTTACCCTGAATTTTGGCACTTCAACATTGTCAGGCAACATTGGCGGATCAAACATCGATGAGTCAACTCTGGCAGGAATAACAGCATCAAATCTGACAGCAGGTGATTTTTCTTCAGTTATTACATCTGGTACATATTCTATTGATATATCAGGTAATGCAGCTACAGCTACAACAGCAACCACTGCTACAACTGCCGGTTTGGCTACTAACGCAACTGATGCGGTTCATGCAGCGTATGCTGATACTGCTACAACATCTGCGGACCTAACCTGTGCTAATTGTATTGGTGGTGATGAGATTGATGAATCACTACTGACACTCACTAAATCACAGGTTGGTTTGAGTAATGTTGAGGATACTGCATTGTCTACTTGGGCGGGGAGTGCAAACATTACAACTACAGGTACTTTGACGAGTGGAGCGACAGGAGCAGGGTTTACTTTAAACTTAGGAGCTTCTACATTATCCGGCAATATAGGCGGATCAAATATTGATGAATCAACACTTGCAGGATTAACAACATCCAATTTTTCAAGTGCCAATATATCTCAATGGACGAATAATACAGGTTTCATCACTGATTGTAATACAGGTTGGGATAATTCGTATGGATTCATAAC
>CAMPGJ010000030.1 GCA_946885425.1 uncultured bacterium | reverse complement strand
CAAAATTTATTGAGAGCCAACTTTGCAGGTGTCTCCATTTTGTTTTTAGTTGTGACGTAATTTCTGTTTTTGCAAACAGAGCAAACGAGCCCTAGTACTATTCTGTGTTCTCCTTTTTTCGCCATATGAGCTATTATACACTATTTGAGGCAAGATGAAAATAGTTGTGTTGTAGGTAATATTCTTACGAATTGTACCTGGGAGCCGATGATGGGAATCGAACCCATGACCTTCTTCTTACCAAGAAGATGCTCTACCACTGAGCCACATCGGCTTCTTTGCCTGAATTGAATTATTTTATCAGATTTTGCCCGTTGTGTCGCCTATGTTTTTAGGGTTGCTCAACATATGTATGTTTGGTAGAATATGATAACGAAAAGACCGAGGCGGATTCGCCGACTTAGCTCAGTGGTAGAGCAGCTGTTTTGTAAACCGCAGGTCGTCGGTCCGAATCCGACAGTCGGCTCACGAAGTATAAATTTAAACCTTGCCGGATTGGCGGAGTAGTCAATCGCACCTCGCTGTAGACGAGGCGGCCGTACGGCCTACGGGAGTGCAAATCTCTCATCCGGTACATAATATATATTCAAAAAACTCAAAACTTCTTTGTAATTGGTGTTCCCCACTTTAGGTGTTTTGCAAAGGCATATGCTTCCTTGTCTCGTTTCATTACTTTTATCTTAGTTATACTTTCTGCTGTGAGAACCGGGACTTCGAGAAAACCCTTCTGGATGTCTGGTTCTCCAACGGTTCTCCCCCAATAGTTCTCTTCTGCTGGGAATTTGCTAATCGCTACATATGCATATTTTGATTCCTCCCAATCGGATGCCATTTCTGAACTTTCTCTCATCTGCTGTCTAATCCGTCTTTGGAAATCAGGACGAATAAATCGTTGAGGAAAATGAAGATAATAATCCTTATCTTCCACAAAAGTATTTGCGATATATGGAGCGAGCAGTATTCCTACCTTATGTAACTTTTGGGCAAATGACGAGACAATCTGACTCCCTCGTGGCGTCCCCGGCTCAATAATAATGAGTAAACCCTTACAGAGGTTAAACGCTTGTCCAATAAGCTTTTCTTGAGCTGTTGGAGTCAGCTCATTTAACACATTTGCAATGATAATAAGATCATAGGAATTTCCATCCTCACTGATGCCCAACCGCAAATCACGGTTTTTCCAAGTTACCTGTCGTAGTGGCTCTGAATCTTTTATTATTTGCTTGCCAAGTGAAATAAAGTTTCTATCTTCATCCACACACGTTATCTCATCTAACTCTGGCCACAGTGAACGTGCTGCCCATGTTGCTGTACCGGGACCGCTCCCTATATCCAATAACGATGTAGGGCGCCAGAATGGAATTATCTCAGCAACAGCGCGCAGTGCCCCAAGAGCTTGCGCATATGTCGCAGGAACGCGTAGACCAAGATATGCCAATGCGTCTACATAATCATGCACAAATTTTTTATTATCAGTTTTACCGTTTGTATATCGCATGTGAAGATTTATGGCACGATGGATCCATTCAGGAGTTTCTTGCTGCTGAAGAATAGCAGATATTGTGTTCTCAATAGATTCAGGAAGATTTACAAAGGTCATGCCTGGATTATAGAATGCTATAATATCCTTATGCAAGTCTTACTTGAAGATATTCCTGTTATGTATGTTACGTCCAAGAATGGCCATGAGGGCGCTGCTGAGGCTTTTAAAAAGCTTGAAAGAACACTTGGTTGGGAAAATTGGGAAACGGACACCCGAAGATTTTATGGAACTATGTTCAATGATGAATATAGGGCATGTGCGGCAATTGAAGAGGGAGATTATCCCGATAAATATGGACTCAAAACAATGATAATTCCCGGGGGGAAATATAGAAGAGAAATTTTAGAAAATTGGGAAGAATATATAACTGATGTGGCAGGATGGTTTGAAACAATGCAGGTAGGTGTTGCATTAGATTCTACCAGACCTAGGGTTGAGTTTTATAGCAGTCAAACAGAACTATTCTTGTTACTACCTATTAAATAGGCATGTTGTTAATTACTTCCGTCTCTGGTTTAATTAATACATGGAAGAATCACTAAAGGACAAACAATCAGAACAGACAAATACTCCCGAAAAAATTACTCCCAAAAGCAATGGCACATTCTTTGCTTTATTTGGAAAAATTATGCTTTTCCTCATCGCAGCAGGAGCTCTTATATTTGGAGGATATTATTTCGGAACCAAAGGCATGAAGCAATCTGATGCTATTATTTCTCCTACGCCGGTTCAAGCTGCCATGAATCAAGAAGCACCACCAACAGATTCCCCTATCCCGACGGATCTACCCTCCAAAAATATTGTCAAAGCTGGTCCGGCAAATGGGACCTCATTTAAATCATACACTGTAGAAATCCCGGTTGGATGGAAAGATAGCCATGAAACAACAGAGGTTTCAGACAAACTAGTCCTTACAAAAGCTGATTCTTCCGTAACTATTTATCAAGCGGCAATTGGAGGCGGCGGATGTATCTACAAAGGCGATCCACCTATGCAAATGGCACAACAATTTACCAACTATGTAGATATCATGGGAAAAAGCGCATCATTTAGAAGAAGCTGGAATGATGATCCCAGCCCCAAAACAGCCTATTCTGTCTGCCAAAAAAATACTACAGAAAACTTCTACGGCAGCCCTACAGAATTTGGTGCTATCAGCATTTCCGCCCACGCATCCGATAACGCAACACTCTCAGAAATAGATAGCATCATCGCCTCGTTAAGTAAATAATCGACTAATTTTATGGCGTTTACTAATGCAAGATATATTTGGACAAATCATGTAAAAGATCGTATGAGGGAACGTAAAATTCCTGATTCATACATGAACCAGACAATCAATAATCCAGACCGCGTCATCCATAATCACGACGCTATTGAGCACCACAAAACAATCAACGGGAGAACAGTAGCGGCAATTATTAAAGAGAATGAAAAGGGCGAAAAAATAATAGTCTCATGCTGGGTAAATCCTCCATTCCCGGGTACCCAAGATGCAAAAAAGAAATCACGTTACCAAGAAATGCAAAAAGCTTCACCATGGAAAAAACTCTGGCTTACCTTCCTGAACCAGCTTGGGCTATAATAAATGTATGACAAGTTTAAAAATCCTCTTTTTGTGCTTATTTGCTGCAGTATTTTTACTTTTTTCACCTCAGAATGTTCATGCCAAAACTATAACAATTGACATGCAGGATCGAAAATTCAACCCTAAGGTTGTTACCATAGCACCAGGAGATACAGTTACATGGACTAACAGCGATAGTATGATTCATACTACTACCTCTGATTCAACTACGGGAAGCCAAACTTGGGATTCAGGTGTACTTCAGCAAGGAAAATCTTATTCCAAAACGTTTACTAACCCAGGCATATATACCTATCACTGCCTTCCACATCCCGATATGACCGGGACAATCCAAGTTTCAGCAACACAAAATCCTTCCACTCCCACCAAAATTCCCACAATAGCAAAACTACCTACTGCAACCCAAACGCCGACAGATACACCCTCACCTCAACTTTCATCAAGCCCAACAGCGGTTTCATTGACACTTTTCCTTAATGGTATTGGGAAAGCAGGAGATAGCGTGCTCAAAGGATCAGGTAATCCTAATCCGAACCGACCGATGAGGCCTGCGAAAATTTTATTCTATAATATGAATGATGTACTTGTAGCAGCAAATGAAACAACGGTTATGTATGATCCACTAAATGGTAATTTCTCAGGGACAACTACTGTTAACGGACTCTCAACAAATCATTATTCAATAATGATAAGCGTAGATGGCTTTTTAGAAAATATGTTATTAAATCAATTAATTACAGCAGGACAAACAGTTACACTTCCTCCCCTTTATTTAGTCACAGGAGACATGAATTATGATAATTTATTAAATGCTCTGGATTATAATGTTTTATTGAATTGCTTTGAATCAAAGATGCTGACTTCAGCATGCCAGAATAAACAGACAGCAGATGTTAATGATGATGGCGCAGTAAATGGTACTGACTACAATCTCTTCCTAAGAGAACTTTTTGCTGCTTCACGGATGTAGTAACTATTTATATTTCTCCTCTTAGATATAACTTCCTCTTCTCCTCAGGGAAGCGTTCTATAGCATATCGCAGCGCAGTCCGCGGCATAGATTTATATCGTGTTATTAAGAACTCTTCTTCAATTTCCTGGGATACCCGCTTCCCCACCTCCCGCAACATCCACCCTACTGCCTTTTGAATCAGATCGTGAGAATCGTGCAATAAAATATCAGCGACAGCCAAAGTATCTTTATATTCTCCCCGCTTAATGAAAGCATAGGTTGAAATAATTGAAATCCTACGCTCCCAAAGATCCGATGACTTTGCCAATTTGTAGAGTAATCCACCGGCCTGCCGGCCACCCCCTTTCAAATAAAGGGGGATTTGAGACTCTCGTTCTCCCCCTTTACTGAAAGGGGTTTGAGGGGATTTCACCAAATACTCTCCCACTATTTTATCCGCAGAGAGATCAACCAAATCCCAATTATTAATATATTTGGTATGCGCCAAATAAAAATCAAAAATCTCTTTCCGCAGTCCCTCATCAGCTGTGCCAAATCTATGGACCAAAATCAGAAGAGCTATTAGACGTTCTTCATGATATTTTGATGCAAGAAGTTGTGTGATATCGGAAAAGGGTAAACCCTTATATTTCACCGCAAACTTGCGTGACTGAGGAACGGTAAGGCCAAGAAAAATATCATTTTCTCCATATTGTCCCTTTCCCGTTTTAAAAAAAACTGCAAGAAATTTGGCTTTCACGGGATTAGCTGCTCTTCTCACTTCTGCCTGCAATTTATTCACCATGTTTATATATTAGCACTCTTATCCCACCATCTCTTGTCGCCGTTCTTCTTTTTTATATTTGCTTCTGCTTTTGCGGCAGATAGCTCCTGTATCTTCACAGCTCTTTCAGATTTTGGTACATCATGCAAAGAACCTCCTACTCTCTTTACTTTCTCAGCTGCATTTTTCGTCATTGAAATCCCGATGATCTCAATCCCCTTCTTTAACCTTCCGGTCCCATGAATTCTTACACCTGTCTCCCGTGCGATTTCGGAAACGAAACCTTGCTCGATTAGCGAATCTACCGTCACACTGTCGCCTTTAAATTTATTTAGAGTATTAATACTCACAATGCATGGGCCATCTTCTTTTTTCTTTCCTGGAAAAATCTCTACGTCCTTTACTTTTCCATTACTCCTTTCTCTTCCATTTACAGGTATTCTTTCACCACGTGGACCAATATTTTTAACCCTTCTATATACTACTTTCGTGGATGATTTATCTTTTAACCTATCTTCAATCCCTAGCAATCCATCCATCAACTTTTCATCTCCTACTAAACGCTTATGCTCAGCTTTTCTTCGCTCAGTCCGTATTTTAAGTTCTTGAAATTTTTCACCGGTATATTCTTTATCTTTCAACTCTGCTTTTAGCTTTCTCTGGATCCGCTGATCTTTAGTTATTCCTTTTGGTACTTCTGTCGAAACTCTTTCTCCGGGATGAATATGATTTAACTCAGGAGAAGAATTCAATCTGCGGCATATTCTATTTAAATCCACTGCGGAATATGGTGGTGGTTCTCCTTTGATAGCAGCTATCAATACTCTCTGGTTAATAAGCGCATCATACTTTCTCATGGGTGATGAATTTTGAGCATGAGGTTCATTTAACACAACATTTAGCTCGGGGAAAGGAGAATAGAACGATTCTGTTTGTGTACCAATTAGCCATTCTACCTCTTCTTTATATTTACGCTGAGAAAGATGTTCTTTCCTACTATCTAAATCGTCAATTATTTCTTCCCGCTGCGTCTGACCATCCCTCAGATCTCTTCCCTTAAATATTGCAGGATAATTCCTTTCGATAATATATGACGTGCCAGCTGCATTATTGAGATCCATAATCTCTTGAACCATAATATTCGGTAATATGGGGTCATCATATCTATCGAGCTTTATGGTTCCCTCATTCGTCCGTTGCCAATCACGATCAGGAGGAAGTTTTGTGCTAGGAATTGCCCCCTTATGCTCTCTCCTTTCGCGAAGATTCACAGCTGCTGTCGCTAGATCCCTAAACATACGGGACATTTCATGATCCGGGTCCTGCATAAGGTCTGTCACCTCTTCATGTGCCAATTCACCACGGGTTTCCAACTTAATCCTTGTCAATTCGAACTTTGGAGCACCAACAATATCAAAATTATTATCAAGAGAAAAAGTCGTGCTCACTGAAAGTCTTTCTGCATTACTCGTCAATCCAACCTCCGTATCTCTCAGATCTTTACCACCAAAAGGGCGGAGCATTGCTCCCTTTTTATCGTTTCTCCGGGCTCGGAGATCAAAAGCGGAATTATGAGGAACTGCGGCAGCAACATCCGTTATCGAGACTATCAAGTCATAACCGGTTGGTGTCCGCTCCATCCAAAAAGCATCATCCCGGTGTTTTGTCCTTTTTGCTTCTCTTGTGTCATTTGAATCAACAGAAACACCTCGTACAAGTGGTCTTTCTTCAATGGGTAGTGTTTCACGTCGGCCTCTTTTTACCTCGGAAGAGGGCGTGGGGGTAAATCTTCTGCCTTCGGGTCCCATGGCCATAAGCTCAACATTAAGATACCATTTTTATATAGTAAAGGCAATATCTAACATTTTAGTAACAAAAACATCTTTTATCTGCAAACTTGACTTATATGTTCCTCCTCGTTACTATCTTAATATGGAACATCATAAAAGTAATGTTGAAGACAAACCTATTGGTGCGCCTCATACAACAAAAGAAGATACTAGTGAAGAGCGGTCATTTGAGATTGGGCATACCAAAGATGAACAGCCTCAAAAACCTCGCAAAACCTGGAAAACTATGCCTCTATGGAAGAAAATTCTTGTCATTTGGTTCTCCATAGTCTGCGCTTTTGGTATCTATGATACATTCTTCCCCAGCGAAAAATCCCTAAAAATGGAAGAACTCTTCCCCATCATAGCCACACCCACAGTTGCTCCGCTATCTCCAACTTCTAGTGTATCGGCAACCCCTTTTGTTTCACCCACTGCTCTCCCACTAAGAAGATAATAAACTCGAAATCCAAAGCACGAAATCCGAAACAAATTCAAAAAACTCAACTGTTCAAATAAATAGATGGAAAATAGAGAATAAATATGTATAATATTTCCATGTCAAAATCTTTCGTTGACCAACTAATTCATAATTTAAAGCTTGCAGATATGGTTACGAAGGCTTCGCCTTGGATGGTGGAAGGAGTACGGGATGGACAGATGAATGTGCGGTTTGTGGGGATTAAGCTGAAAGATGATTGGCTTGATATTTTTCCCATTGGGAATAACATTATGCTGAAATTCGTTATAGATAGAAATTCAGCCTTTATGGAAGTCTACCTGGCGAATAAACCTCCTTTCTTTAGAATTATTTCCAGGAGATTTACCGACCATGACAAATGGGAGATTTTGCTCGGTGATCTAAAAAGACGACTAAAAAAAGACAAAATCGAGCACATGAATCATACCGAAAGTGTCGGGAATCTTTATTCTCTCCTTAAACCACACCTAAAATAGGACAGCAATACCAGCCTCCAGAAAACCACATGAGAGGCTCTGGATTTATTGACATACTCCTCTATTTGAACTAGTCTAAGAAGAGAATGAAAAATAAATGGAAAATCTTACCCACAAAGATTAAACTATTGGGGATTTTAGGAATAATCTTCATACTTTTCATCGGTTTCACTCTCGCTTCACGACCACCATCACCCTCTCCACAAAAAGAAGAAGCTATTGCTCCACCACAGAGCACGCAAAAAGTTGATAATCTTGTTCCTAAGCCATCAGACTCCGGAAAACAGATAGAGGGACAGATTGTTGTAAAATTCAAATCAAATGTCACAGACCAACAAATCACAACCTACCTCCAGCCATATCAAGGAAAAATAATTTCTAAAATAGAAGCTCTTCATCGATATGTGATCCAAGTCCCCGCGGGACAAGAAGATTTTATTGTAAAAAAGCTGTCCAGTGACAATTTGGTAGAAGATGCCGAACCTGATTATGAGATCCAAGCTGATTTTGTCCCAAACGATCCGCTATATACCTCGCAATGGGGATTATCCAATAAAGGTCAGGCAATCAAAAATGCCGCAGGGACTACAGGTGCTGACGTAAAAGCAGAAATGGCGTGGAATGTTACCAAGGGTACCAATGTGAAAGTCGCAGTCATCGATTCTGGAATTAGCCTTTCTCACCCTGACTTCGCGGGACAAATAGTAGGACAAAAAGTGTATATTACCAACTCTATAGAAGATATGTTTGGTCATGGCACCCATGTTGCCGGAGCTATTGCCGCGCTGGGAAATAATAGCCAGGGCATAACCGGTGTATGCCCAGAATGCAAATTGCTTATCGCTAAAGCTCTAAATGACCAGGGTACAGGATCTTCCTCAAATGTGGCAGCAGCTATGGTATGGGCAGCCGACCAGGGAGCAAAAGTTATCAACATAAGCGCAGGAGGAACTATTCCCACCCAAACCATGCAAGATGCCGTGGCATACGCTATTGGAAAGGGTGTAGTTGTTGTATCATCCGCAGGAAACGAAGGCAACACCATTATGACTTATCCGGGATCATTTGATTCTGTAGTGTCAGTTGCTGCCACTGATAATAGAGATTTACTTGCTTCATTCTCTACCAGAGGGACTTGGGTAAAAGTAACAGCACCTGGAGTCAACATGATGTCGACATTTCCTAATCACGCGTTTACTCTGCAAAGCGAAAATGTCCAAATGAACAATGATTTTTTATCAGGAACTTCTATGGCAGCTCCAATAGTCAGCGGTGTTGCAGGACTAGTATGGGCATCACAGTACGGCACCTCTAATGCAGCAGTCGCTCAAAGACTTTATACTACGGCAGATAAAATTCCCGGAACAGGCACATATTGGGAGCATGGAAGAATAAATGCTGCCAAAGCGGTAGGAGCTAATGAAGTCAGTCCTACTACCGTACCGACAGTACCTACCAATCCACCTACTACAATTCCAACTCAGACGAATCCTACAAATGGACCTACAACAGCTCTGCCAACTGATATTATTCATTCCCCGACCCCCACAGGACCTGTACCTACCTTTACCTGTTTGGGAGCCTGCGTTACTATTTCTCCATCACCATTACCTACAGTACCTCCCAAAATACCCACCCCTTCAGCTAACCTCCCAATAAATATTGCAGATATATTAAAAACAATTACCAAAAACAAAAGCTGCCCCACCGATAAAACAGGGCTTCTTTCCTCATTCTCCAATAGAGGAAATGGTGGCGGAGGTCGAGGGCAAGGGTACAGACACAAAAACTGGAAAAACCATCAAAAAGATAGACCGAACACTAAGTCAAAAAAACAGAACCATTGTATACAAACAGGCTTGATACAACATATTGGCGGCATCCTTACGCAGCTATTAACAATTCTTTTTGGCACTCCCCAACCAGCCCCGGTACCGGCACCAACACCCGTAAATACACCTATACCAACACTAGCACCAACAGAAGTACCAACGCTCACTGAAGAGCCCACTCCAACTGAGGAGCCTACCCCAACAGAAGAACCCACTCCCACTGAAGAGCCTACGCCAACTGAGGAGCCTACTCCCACTGAAGAACTCACAACGGCTTCATTTCCTTCACGAGGGGGAGACTAGAGAGGGTAGTCAAAATTAAGTGTTAATTTTTGATCTAAGTTCGTTTACTGCGTGAATACAGATGTTTGTGGCTAAAGCTGTTTTTGTTTGATCCTTCTGAAAGTCACCATTATGCTCAGCCTCAGACAACAATTTTTCTATCTTCCTTTTAAGTACACGCTGTTTTAACAGTGTGTTGGTTCTTAATGCAATTTCAGAATCAGGCAAAATATTCTTCAAAGTATCTCTCATCATATACTCATGCTGTTCGGTTTGTTCAATAAGCGGCTTCCCATTTGTTTGGTTCTGTGCGTAACCGGAATCTTTTGCCCATTCATCGAGCTTATGTGCTTCATCTTTTATCTGATCCGGGGAAAGGAAGGAAATATCGACTGCCGTATCAATCACCGCTTTTTTATACGGATTAGGAAGCTCGATTCTATGGCTTTTTACCAAAATAAGCTTCGGATCAGCCATAACCCGCTCCACAAAACCAATTGCCTGCGATCTCCTCACTTCTCTTTCAGATGGTTTATACCATTCTTTTCCCATGCCAGCATTGTAAGCTCAGCCTCCTTGTTTGTCAAACAAGAATAATAATCCAATAAACAAATTCACTGCAAGATACTTTTTCTCAATTCTCAACTCTCAATTCTTAACTTTCAATTCATGAGTGGTATGGGCCTCCGAGGTTTTCTCTTCCGTATTTTAGGGCTTTGGCCATCCAGATGAGTTCTGTATAGCCCCGCTCTATACGCTTTATATATGCTTCATCTTTCAGCTCACCATTCTCATCAAATGTATTCTGAACTTCCGGAAAATAAACGTCTGAAAATGTAGCAGCCATGCCCATCTCTCTGACAGTATGGACCAAAGCTTCTATCGCACGTGCTCCGCCAAAGATACCATCAGAAACACCAGCAAAAGCGACTGGCTTATGGATATAATTTTTCAATTCACTATCAAGCATCCGCTTCAACGTCCCGGGGAAACTATGATTGTATTCAGGGGTGACAATAAAAAATGCATCTGCTCTCGCAGTCAGCTCCGTATATCGGGGATCTTTATTCTCGGGGTCATTTCCATCAAAAGGAAAGTTATAATCTGCGGGAT
>CAMPGJ010000029.1 GCA_946885425.1 uncultured bacterium | reverse complement strand
CAATGTAACCAAAGGTAGCTCCGTATAGTTCAACTAGATGAGAAATCTCGAACATACGTTTATTATAACAGACAATTGACAGTTAACAATTCACAATAACCAGAATACGACATGGTTTGGGAAAATGCTAAAACACATCACTTGAGGTGAATAGGAAGACAGGTGTAGTTTGATATTTACTTCAGTGCTTCAATTCCTGGCAGTGTGCCTTTTTCTATAAATTCCAGCATGGCGCCTCCACCGGTGGAAATGTGGGTGATTTTATCTAGGTAGTCTTTGTTAGCTATTGCTGCCAGGGTGTCGCCGCCGCCTACAACTGAGATGACGTCAGGATTCTTTGTTATAGCATAGTAAAGAAAGTCGGTACCTCTTTTGAAGACTGGGTTTTCCATGTACCCGACAGGACCGTTCCAGATGACAGTACCGGCTTTATCGATGACTGAACCAAAGAGCGCTTCTGTTTCAGGACCGATATCCAGGATTTGGTCATCTGCATCGACCTCACTCAATCTTTTCTCTTCGCTTCGCTTGCTGTGCAAGCTATTCCCAACGATAACGTCTGCTGGCAGGAGAATATTCGTCCCTTCTTTTTCTGCCAGATGCAAAATCTTTTTCGCTACTGCGACATCTTCTTGCGAAACAAGGCTGTTGCCCAGGTGATGACCTTGTGCCTCGAGGAATGTATTGGCTAATCCGCCTCCAAGAAGGAGGTAGTCAGCAACTTTCGTCAATTTAGTGATGAATTTAATTTTAGTGGTAATTTTTTTGCCGCCAATGATCGCGACAAGAGGTTTTTTCGGGTGGTTCATAACTTTATCAATCATCTCAATTTCTTTTTTAAGAAGTAGACCTCCATAGCAGGGAAGCAAAGAGGGAACACCAACGACGGATGCTGATTTGCGATGTGAGACGCCAAAGGCATCATTAACATAGATATTAGCAAGTGCTGCCAGTTGTTTAGAAAAAGCTGGATCATTTGCTTGTTCGCCCGGGTAGAACCGGATGTTCTCCAGAAGGAGGATCTCTCCTTCTTTTTGTTCTAACAGTTGCTGCGGATTAGTAATAAAGTCATTTACAAGGGTGACTTTGTGGTGAGGCAGATATTCATGGAGGCGTTTTGCTACGCGGATGAGTGAATCAGCAGGAGAGCGTTTCTCCGGTTCTCCAAGGTGTGCCACGAGAATAAGTTTATTACGCCGTTTGAGAAGATATTTAATAGTAGGGATTGATTGTCGTATACGCTCATCGTTACTGATTGAGTGGTTGGGGTTGAGTGAAACATTGAAATCAACTCGAAGAAGAATCTTTTTATATGATAGTTCAACTTCATCAATATATTTCATTTGAACTTAGTATAAAGAAATAGATGAGGTTTTACAAATGTTTTGATTCGTCATTGCAAGGCGCGAAGAATGAGCAAAGAAGCAATCTGGTCCATAAAAATAACTTGACGAGATTGCCGCGCTACGCTCGCAATGACGGTTTGGAGCCAATTGTTAACTGTCAATTGTAAATTGTCCTCGTTAGAGTTACAATTGCGGTATGGAGCCCGAAGCATCCTATCCAATTACTTTTCAGAAGAAAGAAGCTGCAGAACTGGGCGGATATTTACAGCAGCGTCAGTCTGTAAACATTGTCGGAATGAAGCGTGTGGGAATCGGCAATTTTCTCCGGTTTTTCCTCAGCCATAAGGATATTATCCCCACATACGTAGATACAAAGCAGCATCACTTATTTATCTCTGTAGACTTAAATGACCTCGTTGAAAGGGAAATATATCCTTTTTGGAATTTAACTCTCAAGCGGATTGTGGATACTACTGAAAAGTCAGCATTACCCTCCGCAACCAAAAGAAAAATTGGAGATCTGTTCGATAAAAGCGTTCAGTCCCAGGATTTATTCCTTATTATCGATAATCTCAGAAAAGCACTCACACTTATTGTAGAGAAGGGTTTTTCTCCGACACTATTTTTTGTCCGTTTTGATCGGTTGAAGGAGAAATTTAACCCATCATTTTTTGATAATCTGGAAGGATTGAGGGATGCTACAAGCGGTAACCTAGCGTATGTTTTTACCAGCGACAGAAGTCTCAGCACATTGGCTCCTTCTGCTGGTACGCTTCTTTCTATTTTTGCTCAGATGATGTATGTCACGCCTCTTGAAGATGTAGACATGAAGGTGCTTTATGAAGCATACCGCAAGCGGTATAACTTCACTCTTTCTCCTGTGACTGAATCGGCGTTGTTTACCGCGACCAGTGGCTACGTGCAATATTTCCAACTGGCACTCGTGATTCTTAATGAAAAAAAGGAGGAAAAAATAGAATCATTGGCGGAGTTGCTTAGACTTCTATCTGTAGATGAGCGGATTATGCTTCAGTCAGATGAGCTATGGGAGAGCCTGCTCAAAGATGAACAAAGAGTACTTTTGGAAGCGGCAAAAAAACTAAAAATTCAGCCTGAAGAAAAGAAGAAAGCTCATTATTTATGGGAGACAGGGCTTGTAGGGCAGACAGATCATGTGTTTAGTCCGTTATTTGAACTATATGTTTTGGAGCGGGATAAAGAAGAGCATAAAAAGAACCGCGTGGCGCATCTGACACGTAAGGAGAATTTATTATTTGAACTTTTGAAGGTGCAGATAGGAAATATCTGTGATCGCGATACGATTATCAGCAAAGTCTGGCCGGAATATCAGGAATTTGGTGTCTCTGACTGGGCAATTGATAGGCTTGTTGCCCGTGTCCGCGTCAAACTACGTGAACAGGATAGCCCATATGAAATTGTCACCGTACGTACCCGGGGATACAAAATGACTACAGCAACAGAGTAAACTCGAAATCCTAAGCACGAAATCCGAAACAAATTCAAATATTCAAATGTCAAAAATTCAAAACGTTTAAATTTTTTGTCATTATGATTTCGATATTGTTTCGTATTTCGAATTTCGATATTCGAATTTTATTTTTGTCAGGATTATGGTTTATTGACACTTCATCTTCTTCAGTGATTTAATCAAATTAGCTTCTAGCGCATCTATATGCCCGAACGTGAAGGTAAACTTCCAATAAAAGAGGGTAAAAAGCCTGAGAGCGGAGAAATCCACTACAAGAGTAATCTCCGTGATATTCGTTTCAATCTGTTTGAAGTGTATGGAAGACAAGAAATCTTAGGAAAAAAGCCTTTTGAGAACCTCGATACAGAGACTGCTCTGGATTTATTAACAGAGAGTAAGCGTGTTGCCTCGGAGATGGCCAAATCGTTCACGTCCGATGATCGTAATCCCACTGTTTTTAATAGAGACACTAATTCTATTACTCTTCCTGAAGGATTCAAAAATTCATACAACTCGTATATGGACTCAGAATTGTATAGAGCTGGTATGTCCGAAGCATTGGATGGGGCCAATGCTCCCCGTAGTGTTATGTGGGCGATGAACGAAATGTTCGTGGGAGCAAATTCTTCTGTTTATTTGAGCTCTGCGTTAGGCATATCTGCTGCTGAGACATTGCATGCAATAGGAAATGAATCTCAGAAAAAAACTGCAAAGTTGGCAATAGATAAGAAATGGGGGGCCACGATGGTGCTGACAGAACCTGATGCAGGTTCAGATGTCGGAGCAGGCAGAACAAAAGCTATCCCGCAGAAAGATGGGAGCTGGCACATACAGGGGACAAAGTGTTTTATTACTGGTGGAGAAAATGATGCGACGGATAACATTATCCATCTAGTATTAGCCAGACCTGAAGGTGCCCGGTCAGGCACAAAGGGACTTTCTTTGTTCATGGTTCCCAAATACAATTTTGATACACAAACGGGTGAGATTGGTACGAGGAATGGTGTCTATGCTACAAAAATTGAAGATAAAATGGGAATAAAGGCTTCGCCGACCTGTGAGTTGGTATTTGGTGATCAACAGCCAGCGGTGGGATATCTGGTTGGAGATGAGCATAACGGAATTGCTCAGATGTTCAAGATTATCGAGAATGCGCGGATGATGATCGGTATTAAATCTGCGGCAACGTTATCTACTGCCTATCTGAATGCGCTTGAGTATGCTAAGACCCGTTTGCAGGGACAGGATATGACTCGGATGGACAATAAAGCTGAAATGACTCCTATTATCAGCCATCCGGAGGTGCGTAGAAGCCTCATGATGCAAAAATCGTACGCAGAAGGCTTACGGGCTTTGGCTCTTTATACAGCAACAGTACAAGACGAGATTCAAATGACTAAAGTTGAGCAGAAGACAGAAATCAGGGATGAGAAACTTAAAGCATTAAATGGAAAAAATGACCTGCTGCTTCCAGTGGTGAAAGGATTTGGTTCTGAACGGGCGAACCATCTGCTTCAGGATTCGTTGCAAATCTTTGGAGGAGCCGGGTTTTTGAAAGACTATCCTATGGAACAGTACGTCCGGGATGCAAAAATAGATACGATTTATGAGGGGACGACTGCGATCCAAGCGAAAGATTTCTTCTTTAGGAAAATACTCGGAGATAAGATGAAAGGGGGACAAGCGATGGGATCAATGGTAGATGAAGTTAAAAGATTTGCCGAAAAAGGTGGAGATTTTACGCAGGAGCGAGTATTGCTGCGTAAGGGAGTGAGTGATATTGAGGCAATGGTAGGTTTGATGATTACGGATGCTGCTGGTGTTTTGCAACCTGGGAAAGAAAAAAACATTTATAAAGTCGGGCAGAATGACGAGCGATTATTAATGGCATTTGGAGACATGATGGTAGGCTATCTGCTTTTGAGACAAGCAGAGGTAGCAAAGGAAAAGCTCGAAGCTGGTGCTAAAGGTGCGGATAAGTCGTTTTATGAAGGAAAAGTCGTGACAGCGAACTTTTTCGCCCGTGAAGTGCTCCCCAGACTTTCATCCGACCGTAAAAGCGCAGGATTAGTGAATAACAACATCATGGATTTGCCCCTTGAGTCACTCTGATTATCTTTTCTTGAACCAGTAAACAGTGCTATGCTACAATCACCCGTATGGATAAAGTCTATAATCATAAAGAATTTGAGGAGAAGATTTATAAGGAGTGGGAAGAAAAAGGGTATTTTAAACCTGAGGTGAATCCTGAGGGTGAGCCGTATTCGATTATTTTGCCTCCGCCAAACGCCAATGGTGATCTGCATTTTGGCCATGCGATGTTTGTTATTGAAGATATCTTAATCCGCTATCACCGCATGAAAGGATTTAAAACATTATGGCTTGCGGGTTCTGATCATGCCGGGACTGAAACACAGTTTGTGTTTGAGAAGAAGCTACAAGAGCAGGGTAAATCCAGATTTGATTTCTCCCGTGAGGATTTGTACAAAAATATTTGGGAATATGTGCAAGAGAATAGGGGCGGGATTGATTCGCAATTAAAGCGGCTTGGATTTTCTTTGGACTGGTCACGGTCGAAGTTTACTCTGGATGAGGATGTTGTCTCAGAAGTGAATAAAACCTTCCGAAAAATGCATGAAGATAATCTGGTTTATAGGGATTACAGGCTGGTCAATTATTGCACAAGGGATGGTACGTCATTTTCTGACCTTGAGACAGTCAGTGAGGACGCTGAAGGCGTTCTGTACCATATCCAGTATCCTATTAAAGGAGGTGGACATATCACTGTAGCTACAACTCGCCCTGAAACTATGTTTGGCGATGTGGCTGTTATGGTAAATCCTGATGATGATCGTTATAAAGAATTTATAGGCAAAACTGTTATTCTCCCACTGGTAGACAGGGAGATCCCTGTTATTGCAGATTCATACGTAGATAAAGACTTCGGTACAGGAGCGGTGAAAGTGACACCTTCGCATGATTTTAACGACTTTGAAGTAGGACGCCGCCATAGCCTGACATTTCCCCCAGTTATTGGTTGGAGTGGCAAATTCGAAAAGACAGGAATTGTTGATGGTTTGTATGTAAAACAGGCACGAACGAAGACCATTGAGTTGCTTAAAGAAGCTGGATTGCTAGAAAAAGAAGAGAAGCACAAGATGGTGATAAAAAAGTGCTATAAGTGCAAGACTGTGCTTGAACCATTGCCACTTGAGCAATGGTATGTAAAAGTTAAGCCGTTGGTTGATAATGCAGTAAAAGCAGTTGATAAAGGGTATGTTGCTATTTATCCGCAGAATTTTGCTCAGACACTTAAGCAGTGGTATGCAGGCCTTCGGGATTGGAATATTTCACGGCAAAACGTCTGGGGAATTCGGATTCCTGTATGGTATGAGGTTGCAGATGAAACATGGTTTGCCGTTTCATTTTTGGATAAGGACAGTGAACTCAAACAAGGAACACTTTCCGAGCTTCTGAAAACGCATAGTTTTGAGGAAATAGAGCATGGATTGCAGCGGGTGATGGCCAGAATGGACGCCAAGGTTGTTTTTGAAGATCAAAAAGAGGAGGGGAAGCGATATTTGCCAGAAACAGATACGTTTGATACCTGGTTCTCATCTGGTCAATGGCCATATGTGTCGCTTAAGACAACCAAGCCAGGAGACTTTGAAGAGTTTTATCCAACTTCTGTCATGGAGACTGGATATGATATTTTACGAGCCTGGATATCAAGGATGCTCATGTTGGGGCTGTATGTAGCAAACGGAACTACAGCAACTGATGAGAAGACGATTGAGCGAACAGTACCATTCCGTAATGTGGTTTTACACGGGTTGGTTAATGATCCGCTTGGGAAAAAGATGAGTAAATCCAAAGGAAATGTAGTCAATCCTCTTGAAGTTATAGATCAATATGGAGCAGATAGCGTGCGGTTTGCTCTCGTGTATGGAACCGGACTAGGCAATGATCAATCGATGTCATATGAGAAGTTGGATGCGGCGAGGAAATTTGCGAACAAACTTTGGAATATGGCGCGGTTTATTGAGATGAACCGCAGTAACAATTCACAATTAACAAGTAACAATTTACAAGAGCTTGAAGCAAAAGCTGTTCATCAGAGTGATAAGGAGTGGGTGGGGAAGGTTCGGGAATTAGCGGAGGAGATTACGAAATATATTGATGGGTATCAGTTCAATTTGGCTGCGGAGAGGTTATATGAGTTCATATGGCACGAATTTGCGGATAAATATATAGAAGATGTAAAAAATAGAATGGATGAAAACTCATTCTTAATTCTTAATTCTTTATTCTTATTTCAGCTTCGGTTGCTTCATCCTTTCATGCCGTTTGTGACTGAGGCCATTTCGCAGAAATTGGCGGGAGATGAGAAGTCGATTATGATTGCTCCTTGGCCTAGGGTTTAATCGTCATCTCTTCGAGCCTGAGCGAGTGTATGCCTCAGAGATGGCCTCGCCAAGTCCAGGATCGCTAATGGTTAAGCGTTGTTTAAGAGAGATTCTGGACGCTGCCAGAATGACGTTGAGAGATGATTTCTTTAATATGTTAAACTGTAAAGATCATACTGCCTTATGAATAAACATTTCCCGAGCATTCCCCGATTTATTACCGAAAAGCTTTTCTCTGGGAGGGCATTTTTCTTCCTAAAATACATATTTGTAGGCGCAATTTCAGGAGCATTGCTCATCGCGATCGCACTTCAGGGGGTTGAGCTTCGTGGAAATGCTCGGCAGGCAGAGCAAGTGGCTCAAGACCGTGAACAGGTGATGCAAGAGATAGTCTATTGGAAGCAAATTGCTGATACATATAGCGGCTATCGGGATATTTATTATCGTATAGCAACGCTACAATACAAATTGGGGAATACTAAGGAAGCAAAAGTCTATCTAAAGAAAGCGCTGGACCTGGATCCTAACTTTGAAGAAGCGAGAGTGCTGGGGGAGAAGGTAGGATTCTAGTTTCCATTGTCTAATCTTGCCATTTTCCATTGAAATTCTTGACATGTCTCATCTCCCACTTAAAGTTTCTGAAACCCATGTTTAGAAGTTAAAGCGCAAATGGAAAATGGAAAATCCGGGGAAATTATTCTTCTGTCTTTTCTTCTGCTGGTGCTTCAGGTGATCCTTCTGCTGGTGTTTCTTCGGCTGTCTCGCCTTCTGTTGGAGCTTCCTCTCCACCTTCGGCGGCGCCTTCTTCAGCTGCCTCTTCTTCAGGTTCTGGCTCTGCGACTGTTAATTCTCCAATCTTAGCGATAAGTTGTCCTGGATCAGTCAAAATAACTACCCCTTCAGGAGCTTTTAGATCACCAACGGTTATCTGATCTCCGACTGCGGCGAGATTTTCAACTGACACCTCAATATTTTCAGGTAGCCCTTCTGGAAGGGCTTCAATTTCGACATCTGAAAGCTGCTGGAGCAATACTCCTGCATTATCTTTGACAGCCTGAGCTTCGCCTGCCAAGACAACTGGAACCATAGTTTTGATTTTTTCTTTAAGGTTGACCTGATAGAAATCGACATGGAGTGGAGTGAATGTTTTGTAGTCTAACTGTAGGCTCTTGATGAGGACAGGTTTGGTGACATCACCATACTTTAAGTCCAATAAGCTTGTTTCTCCTACTTGTTTATAAACATCTTGAAATTCGTGTAGTTTCACCTGTAAAGAGGTTGATGGAACGCCCTTTCCGTAGACGTTTACTGGAAGTAATCCTTCACGGCGAAGCTTTTTTACTTTCTTCCCAAGGATAGTTCTTTCTTCTGCAACAAGCAATGGATGCTTCATATTCTATATTTTAATGAAACTTTCGGAGTAATACAAGTACCTAGTTAACACTAACCGCGTCAAACGCGGCTTCGCACTTAACAATTGACAATTTACGAGTAACGGATAACAATGAAGGAGAAGTTAATTGTTACTGGTTAACGGTTAATAGTCCCGAGCAAAGCTCGAATATGGCATCTTTAGAGGTTCGTCCTCATGCAGATCGGCAGGAACTACAGAATTCCTCATACAAACAGGGAGAATCATCTTATTTCAAAAGAAAAAAGAAAAAATTTTTGGCGAGTGCCATTCTTATTGGTGCTCTCGGTTTCGGAGCTAATGCGGGTGTTGGTGAAAGTTTTTCTCACCAGACAGTAACCGCTAGTCCAATAAGCTCATCGGAGACTGCACAATTGAGGGAGGATTTGTCTAAGATGCTTGAGAAAAAAGGGCTTTTGGGAGACAGGCAGAAACCACTTCCAGTAGAGATTATAACGTTTAACACTGGATCTGGAAATCCGAAGATTAAAACACCGCAGAAAGAATTCGTGAACCTCCCTTTTTATCAGAAGGTTATCAAGGGCGAGCCTGACGCACCGATAATTGGCCTGCAAGAGGCAGGTCCTGCACAGGTAAAAGAACTCTATGAGGCAACAAAGAATACAAATAATGCTTCTTTTGAATATATCAAATCAAAATTCAGTAAAGGGGGCAACCTTCTCATTATTCCCAAACGGTTTGACGTTATCGAAAGTAAAAGCTCGCCGTACTCAGCGGTGAATCAGATAAAAGGTGTTGTTGCTTCGCTGGGAGATTCTGACTTTGACCCCTCACAGATCTGGCCCAGGATGTATAGCGAAATGAAATTGCGGGATAGCCTTTCAGGTAAGGTGTTCACTGTCTTCAATACTCACCTTAGTTATGTAAATGATATTCAAGATGAGCAGGCAGAAGAGCTGTTTGCAGGGATGTCAAAAGCAAAAAAAGAAGGTCCGGTTATTCTTATGGGTGATCTAAATGATAATAACTATCTTCCTGCGGAGGTGGGGAGGTTGACTGAGAAGATTAGGGCAGTTGGGCTTTCTGATATGGGGCCGACAAGTCCACCCAAGAATAAGACAAATATTGATTATATTCTTGCGAGTGGTACAACCCCGATAAAAAAAGAGTACTTATATGGCCTCAGTCTTCCAAGCTCGCCAACTGCCGATTTGGTCAGCGATCATTATGCAGAGGCGGATGTGATTCAGTTTGATAAGTAACAATTGTTAGATGGTTGCATGGTTCAATGGTTAACCATAAAACCATTTAGCCATATAGCCATTTTATGTGTGAGATAATCAGTTTATGAAAATATTGGGTATTGATCCTGGGATAGGGCGCACTGGATGGGGAGTGATACGAGTTGAGAGGGGAGAATTGAAAGTTGAAAAATATGGGTGTATTGAGACGTCGATGAAGCTACCGTTGGAGGAACGGCTACTTGCGGTCCACACTGAAATTTCCCGAGTAATTAACGAAGAATCCCCGAGTGCCTTAGCGATAGAGGAGCTCTTTTTTCAAAATAATGCCAAAACAGCCTTGGTAGTAGGGCAAGCTAGAGGGGTAGCGTTGTTGGCTGCTGCGCAAAATGGTTTATCTGTCGGGGAATATACGCCACTTCAGGTGAAAGTCGCTGTGGCTGGATATGGGAAGGCAGAAAAAGGCCAGGTAGGACAAATGGTGAAGACGTTATTAAAATTGCAAGCAATACCAAAGCCTGATGATACGGCCGATGCCTTAGCAATTGCAATAACGCACGCATTCAGTTATAAAAGTCATAAATCGGTAACGTAAGCCGGTAGACGTAACCCCTAAACGATACGGGCATCGTTACCGTAAGACGCTTGACGTGTTATAATTTCAATTACTTCATGATAGGACTACTTAAAGGTGTTGTTGTTTGGAAAGATTTGTCGTCGATGATTATTGATGTCAATGGTGTTGGCTACAAAACAGCCGTGCCTTTATCACTTCTCTCCCAAACAGCCATCGGTGACAATATTACTGTTTTTACTCATACTCATGTCCGCGAAGATTTGCTAGAGCTTTATGGATTTGTGCACCATGCAGACTTGAAATTGTTTGAATATCTTATCGGTGTGTCAGGAGTAGGCTGTAAGACGGCATTGGGTGTCTTTTCTGTCGGTTCACGCAATGAGATTGTCCACGCCATCACCAGCGGTGATGTTGGTTTTTTTACCGCAGTACCTCGCCTCGGCAAGAAAAATGGGCAGAAAATTATTATTGAACTGAAAAATAAGCTTGGAGGTGAATCGGATCTGGATCTGGGCGCAGCGGATGATACCCTGGATGAGGTAATGTC
>CAMPGJ010000028.1 GCA_946885425.1 uncultured bacterium | reverse complement strand
TGGGTCGCAACCTTCCATTCCATGTGCGCAAAGATCCTCCGCATAGATGGAAAGAACCTGGGCTTCTCAGATAAATTCGTTATTTACGATTCACAGGACCAGATTGAAGCTATCAAAGAAGCAATGACCAAGCTTGATATATCAGTCAAAGACTTTAAACCATATTCTATTCATGCCACTATCTCTCAGGCAAAAAATGAAATGATCTCGGCTCTAGATTATCTATCCCTCGCGAGAGGACACTTCCAGGAAACAGTAGCCAAAATTTATCCTGTATACCAGCGGATATTAAAAGATAACGATGCACTGGATTTTGACGATCTGATCCTGCATACAATTAAACTTTTCGCGGAACACAAGCTTATCTTGCAAAAATATCAAAATCGGCTCCGATATATATTAGTGGATGAATACCAGGATACCAACAGAGCACAATATAAATTGACAAAATTATTATCAGATAAACATAAAAACATTTGTGTCGTAGGAGACTTTTCCCAAAGTATTTACAGCTGGCGCGGAGCTGATTACCGCAATCTGATGCGGTTTAAAGACGACTTTGGTACTGTCAAAACATTTGAGCTCTCTCAAAATTATCGATCAACCCAAAAGATTCTTGATGCCGCGACAGCTGTTATCTCCAAAAATAAATCACATCCGGTTCTGGAGCTATGGACAGAAAACCCAGATGGAGATCATATAGAACTGTATGAAGCCCAAACAGAACAGGATGAAGCAGATTTTGTTATCAGGACCATTATTCAGTTAGGTGTTCATAACCTGCATGATGTCGCTGTGCTCTACCGCACCAACGCTCAATCGCGTGTCATCGAAGAAGCACTCCTCCACCACGCCGTCCCCTATACCCTTGTGGGAGGCATAAGATTCTACGAACGAAAAGAAGTCAAAGACGTACTTTGCTACCTGAGACTTATGAATAACCCCAAGGATCTGGTTTCCAACAAGCGGGCCGAAACGTTGGGAAAAAGAAGTGTACAAAAATTTCTGGAGTACCAACATACCACATTAAATGTCATCCAGAACTCATCAACTGTCATCACGGACTCCGATCCGGGATCAACGAGCACCAATATAGACGTACTGGATTCCCGTCTTCTCGGGAATGACAAAGAAAAATTGACGACAATTGAACTTATAGATGGAATATTGAAATCAACAGGCTATCTAGAATTATATGACGAAAAACTTGAGGAAGATAAACAGCGTCTGGAAAACATCCAAGAGCTGAAATCAGTCGCTATTAAATTTCCCAACCTCGTCGAATTCTTAGAAAATATTGCCCTCGTCGAGCAGGAATACACCTCCGACCCACAACAAAAAGGAAATAAGATGACCCTTATGACCCTCCACGCAGCCAAAGGGCTTGAGTTCCCTATTGTCTTCATGATCGGCATGGAAGAAGGTATCTTTCCGCATAGCAGATCGCTGATGGAGAGAAGTGAACTAGAAGAAGAGCGAAGATTGTGTTATGTCGGTATCACCAGAGCTAAACGAAGATTATTCTTAACATACGCAAAAAGAAGACTATTCTTCGGCCAAAGAACCAGCAACCCCCCATCAAGATTCCTAACAGAACTCCCCCAACACACAGTCTCCCAAAGCACCCACTTCAGTCTTAATTCCATCAAAGACCCTTCAGATCTTTTCTAACTATTACTCTTCTTTTGAAAAATAATTGAGGGCCAAATAATTCCTTCCTTTGCTCCAGCAAGAATATCTTCTATATCTAAATAATACCCTTCTCTTAAACTAGCTTGCTTTGGAACAAAATTTAAATCTAGAGCTTTTCTCACATCTGTTGGATATCCTCCCTGCCAGACTAAATACCCATCATCTTCAATAATTCTTTCTGCCTCTTGCAATGATTGAACCCTCTTATCAATGGGCATACATGAGATAAATAAGGATCCTACTGAATTATCTGCAAACGGCATCTTTGTTGCATCTGCTGCAAAATCCACATTCCTATCCGGCACTAAATCAGAAACATACATTCGCTTTCTTAACTTAGAAGAATCAATAAAAGCAAAACCGCCATAAGTAGGACCTGCAGCCTCTATCAAGGGGCCTCGCACATTATTTAAGGCTTCTTCAACAGTAAAACTTTCTTCACCTCTCCAACGCACTTCTCCACCAGCTAAAAATTGCCTGTCAACTTCTGTTATTTCCTGATGAGTTTTCAATTTTTGAAAAATTGAATGGACCTCAATGTTAATGTTTTTTACCTCGTTCTGACATAAAAGAGATTATATCAGACAATTCTACTCAAATATTGAATTCTACTTAAAAGAAATAATTTGGAGACCGTGTTTTTCAATTTCTTCTTTTGACCAAAAAGGAGGATTGTTTACATTCTTACCTACATAGGTGACAGTCTTCTCTAAAACTCTCCCAGTATATTCTTTCTTGTCTTCACCCCATTCTTTCAAAACAAGGATGTCCCCTTCGTTGCATTCAAAATTAGCCAGGCGAAGCTCATATGTCTTCTTACCATCGAGGATTAATTGGAAATACTTTTTCAAAACTTTCTTTTCAATAAGCATAACAGAACTAAGTATACCAAATCTGTTAAAATATAAATGTGTAGTGGCGACATTCATGGCGCTTTAACCATATAAGTCGCGATGAATCGCGCCACTACAATACTTATGGAAATACGAAATATTACAGAAAAAGAGCGGGAGGAATTTGATGCGGTTGTTGGGCATCCGTTGCAGGCTTATGAATGGGGAGAGTTCCGCAAGAAAACTGGGGTTAAGGTAATACGTAGAGGTTTTTTCAATAAAGGTAAAATCGTCAGTGGATTCCAACTAACAATCCACAAAATTCCCCACACTCCGTATACCATTGGATATTTACCTAAGAGTGAAATGCCGACGGAAGAAGTGATTAGAGAGCTAGAAATTATTGGAAAAAAAGAAAAATGTATATTTATACAAGTGGAACCGAATGTACAACTCACCCGTCATGCTGGCGGGGTCCAGCATCTCTCAAAGAATAATAAAGAGCCGTTAGCGATCCTGGACTCGGCCAGGATGACGAAGTTAGGTTTGCAGCCGGCAGCTCATCCTTTATTCACTAAGTACACCTTTGTTTTAGATTTGACTAAATCTGAAGAAGAGCTGCTTAAGGATATGCATCCGAAGGGACGGTATAATATTAAAGTCGCAGTTAAACATGGAGTTAAAGTTACTGAGGATAATTCTGATAAGGCATTTGAGGAGTATCTTCGATTAACCGAAGAAACAACTAAACGCCAACGCTTTTATGCACATACTCAAAAATACCACCGCGACCAATGGAAAACTCTAAAAAATAGTCATTCTGAACTTGTTTCAGAATCTCATAAAAACCTTACATCACACTTATTTACTGCAACTTATGAAGGCAAGGTGTTAACTACTTTACTATTCTTCACTTTCCACGATACACTCTACTATCCTTATGGTGCGTCAAGTAACGATCACCGAAATGTTATGCACTCCAATCTGGCGATGTGGGAAGGGATAAGGTTTGGGAAAAAATTAGGTTTGAAGAAATTTGACATGTGGGGGGCCATGGGTCCTGATCCAGATATAAAAGACCCCTGGTATGGCTTTCACAATTTCAAACAAAAATTCGGACCAGAGCACGTCGAATTTATTGGCAGTTATGACCTGGTCATTAACCCAATACTTTATCAAGGGTATAAAATAGCAGACAGATTGCGATGGTTAATTTTGAAAATTAAAAAATAATATTGGCTACTTCTTCGCTGACTTTTTTCCGCCTTTTTTACCCGCAAGATGTTTTTTTGCATGCTCTACCGGATTATCCATCTGTGCTCCACATACGGGACATTTCATCATATTTCTCACCTCCCAAAGACACAAATGAATTATATAAACCCGAAATGAGAGATATGTAAAAATTTAGTAAAGAATTTGTAGATCTTACTTCTTCCGGGGAATTTCATACACGTAGAGTTCATTTTTTTGATCACTTGCGATTAATGGTAAATCTATTTTATAAACGTATGTTACGATGCGTGTACCTGGTTTTAATTCTTTTAGAAATTTTGGCTTAAGACGGCCAAGGGTTTTAGGAATTAAATAAGCGAAAATAACTGTTGCTTCTGAAAGATCAATTTCAAAAAAATTCTTCCGTACTGTCGTTAGTTTTACTGAATGCTTGCTGAATAAAAATCTACCTTTGGCTATCCAATATCGAATGGGATCAATTTCAATTCCGACACCCTTCGCTCCCAATTCCGCTGCTATTAATAAGGCTGTTCCATCACCACAACCCATATCATAAACAACATCACCTTTTTCTATCTTTGCCAATTTACATTGTAGACGGGCAATCCTTCCAGAAGTTCTCCACCAAGGAGACCAAGGACTATCTGGCGGCCAGACCATCGACAGTAAGACGACCAGTATCGCCAAGGTAATAAGCATGAAAAGGTAGGCTAACATGAGTTAAATATCCAATATCTAATGTCAAATATCCAATATCAAATGATACGAATAACCTTGCCAATGATATCTCGTCTTCCAATCATACCAAATCTCCGGCTATCATAGCTATCGTTGGGATTATCTCCGGTTATAAAATATTTATTTTTTTCTATTTCTCCTACTCTTTTTATAAGCACTTTCCCATCAAATTTTACAGCAACTATATCATCAATCTTGGGAGAATTTAATAGATAAGGAAATGAACTTACCAAAACGCTACTGCCGGCTTGTATCGTTGGCTCCATACTGTGACCGGATATTTTAAATTTTAAAAGGGGGGAAAAATTTGATATTTGATATTGGATATTTGACATTGGATATTCCTTCCAAATCCAAATCATTTTGGAAGGACCATCTCGCCTCCTGTTGGATATCCTGATGCGACCCTTACAGTCTCACGATTTTTTGTTTTCCAGAATAATTCTGAGAATTCTTGTACTTTGGCAAGCAATTCATTTGCTGCATCGATATCAATATTCTGTCGGGCTTTTGATGCAGCTTTCATGATAGCAAATACCTTTTCGTGAAGGTCTGGATACTTCTCAAAATGTTCAGGCTTAAAATAGTCAGCCCAGATAACCCTAATCTCATGCTTCACGATCTCTGCATGTTCCTCTTTTATTTTTGTCGCACGAACAATATCATGCACTAACTTCTTATCACTATTATCACCATCTTCTGCATGAACATCATTTAAAATCTGGGTCATCCGGACCACAGTATGAGCTGCCAATTGTGCCTGATGTGGATCATAAATACCACAAGGAAGGTCACAATGAGCATATGCCTTTTGCGAAGGTACGAGCGAAGAAATTAAACTTAACAAAATCTGCTTCATGAAGAAATGATAGCTTTTCGCGCGTGGGAAATCAAGTCATAGGTTAGTAAGAAAAAAATTGACACCACAGGAAAGATATACTACGCTTAAACTATGGTGGATCTATTAAATCTAGTCTTTATCATTTTCTCACTTGTTGCGATAGGATTTCTTTGCTTTTATTTTTATAGATTGGCCCAACATGACAAAGAGGATTGGCTAAAAAAAGAATTTGAAGAAGCAGCCAAAGAAAAAGATGCCGAAGAATGGCTTGACCATTCCTTTATCCCGGATGTTCTTCATTATATTAAGTTAAAACCGAAAATAATCATCAAATATACTTTTTTTGCATTATTAGCCTGTGTATTCCTCTGGAGCTATGCAGTAGGAGGACTAAATGCAGCCGTGCAAAATACATTTTATGCCTGTGTATTATATGTTTCTATTCTTCTTTATATTTATATTGAACCTCGTCTATTTGATTACGCGAAAAACCACCTTCCGAGAAAATTAAGACATTCTTTTAATAACGACTGGATCCGGGCATATGTTTTTTTTCTACTGCCAACAGGAATTATATATTATTTTATTTCCCAACCATTCTCTTTCCTGTCTTACCTTTTTGTTTATTCAGCCCTATTCCTTAGCCTCATTGCAGCAACACGCATTTCCATGGATATTGGAAAAGAAGAAGAAAAACATAGAAAGAAGGTGGTGAAGAAGCTATTGGAGGAAGATAAGTAATTCCTCATTACTAATACTAATTCCTTATTACTAATTAAGACAACCATATTCAAAATTAGCAATTAGTAATAAGCAATCAGTAATTTTCTCATTTTGCAGTAGCTAATCCATTTGCTAGCTTATCTGCTCGCTCATTGTTGGGATCTCCCGAATGTCCAAGGACTTTAACATACGTGACGTCTAAAGAATTATCTATAATAACTTTTTCTATTTGTTCGAAAATTTCCCGATTTGCTACGACCTTATATGCCGGCTTTGCAAGATTAAATAAAGAAATCTGGCTATCTGTATGCAGCTTAACTTTCTTATATCCCTTCTCAGCAGCCCATTTCAGCGCATAATATACAGCCAATCCTTCAGCCCGATTATTTGTCTGCTTGCCTGGCACTAATCCGGCTTGCTCCTCTTCACCAGTCGCAGACGCTGAGCCCGCCGAATGGGCAACAAATGCCCAAGCAGCCTTTGCATTTGGATACCCATTATTCGTACAAGCCCCATCAGTCCAGATGTGCACTCCGTTCTTGTCATTCTGGAGCGAAGCCGGAACTTTTGCAGCATCCGGCGCAGCGATAGAAGCCCCATCTTGTGAGATCCTATCGTGGCCCTTGCCACTCCAGGATGACAGATCCAGCTGCCCATTTACTACCTTAAACTTCTCATCATGATACAACTTCTGACAGTAATTGCAGTAATAATAGGCAGAATAATAAAACGCCTTCTTTAACTGCGCAGCACTCTTCTTCGTAGCTTTAACAACTAACTTCCTCCCACACTGTTTACAAATTTCATTTTCCATAATACTTATTATACTAGATTTTGATTTTCACGCAGACGGAATACAAGTGGACATGGAAGGCCAATTAGATAATAATTTTCTCATCCTTTACCTGAGGCTCTATAACATCTCCTGGCTTGACGGTTCCTTCAATTATACGCATGGCGATTTCGTCGACTAGCTTTTCTTCAATAGCTCTTCTCAATGGTCTGGCACCAAAAACCGGGTCGTAACCAATTTCTGCAAAGTACATAGCAACGTCGTCGTTGACACGTAGGTCGATGTCGTTCTCCTGCATCCGGATCTTTACATCTTGTAACTGCTGCTCGGTAATTTTTACTAAATCTTTTGGCGAAAGATTGTTGTAAATCACAACCGATTCAAGTCTATTAAGAAACTCCGGCTTGAAATGCCGGTGTAGAACATCCCATACCTGTTTTTTCTTTTCTTCTTTTGATTCAGTAGAAACAGATTCTCCCTTTAATATCTCACTTCCCAAATTACTGGTCAAGATAATGATAGTGTTTCTAAAATCAACTGTCACACCTTTACTATCAGTTAATCTGCCTTCATCCAAAAGCTGCAAGAAAATGTTGAATACTTGCGGATGGGCTTTTTCTACTTCATCAAAGAGAATAACCGAATATGGACGACGACGGACTGCTTCGGTCAATTGGCCGCCTTCTTCATAACCTACATAACCAGGAGGTGCACCAATTAAACGAGCAACCGAATGTGATTCCATATATTCGCTCATATCGATTCTCGTCATCGCATGTTCATCATTAAACAAAATCCTTGCAAGTGCTTTCGCTGTTTCTGTTTTTCCGACGCCTGTCGGACCTAAGAAAAGAAATGAACCAATTGGTTTATTCTTCTCACCCAATCCTGAACGAGAACGTCTAATAGCACGAGAAACAGCTTCTACTGCCTCATCTTGTCCTATCACTTGCTTCTTCATCTCATCCTCAAGATTGAGTAGTCGCTCTGACTCACTTGAAAGCATACGCTGTACTGGTATCCCTGTCCATCGACTGACAACCTTGGCTATATCATCCTCATCGACTTCCTCTCGTAATACTCGTTCTTCAGATGGAATCTTATCCCACTCGTCATGCAATTCTGTTAATTTTTTCTCAAGTTCAGGAATTTTCCCATACTTTATCTCAGCAGCTTTCTGGAGATCCACATCGCGTTCAGCTTTCTCGAGTTCAATACGGAAAGCATCAAGTTTTGCACGCATTTCCTGAATCTTTTGGATAGTTTCTTTCTGCTTCTGCCATCTATCTTCAATAGTTGCAGCTTCTTTTTTTAGCTTTTCAACTTCTTTTTCCTGCTGTTCTTTTCTGTTTTTAGCAATATCTGTTTTTTCGCGCTTCAATGCTGCCAGTTCAATCTCTACTTGTGTAATCTTGCGCTTTAATGCATCTAATTCAGCCGGCATGCTTTCAGTTTCTATTTTGATAGCAGCAGCTGCCTCATCAACTAAATCAATTGCTTTATCCGGCAAAAAACGTTGAGGGATATACTGCGCAGAAAGTTTGGATGCGGCTATTAGAGCATTATCGGTGATACGGATACCATGATGAACTTCATATTTTTGCTTGATGCCACGGAGAATTGAAATCGTATCTTCAATAGTTGGCTCTTCAACCAATACCGGCTGAAAACGGCGGGCAAGTGCTGGATCTTTTTCGATATACTTACGGTATTCGTTGACTGTAGTAGCTCCAATCATCCGAAGCGCGCCTCTAGCCAAAGCAGGTTTTAACATATTTGCAGCGTCTACCGATCCCTCTGCCGCTCCACCACCCACCAAAGTATGTAGCTCATCAATAAACATTACATACTTTCCATTTGATTCTTCAACAGCCTTAATAACTGCTTTAAGCCGCTCTTCAAACTCACCCCGGAACTTAGCGCCTGCAAGAAGCTGGGCAAAATCTAATACAATAACTTCTTTTTCCTTAAGCGATGTAGGCACCAGTCCTTCAACAATTTTTTGCGCAAGCCCTTCAACAATCGCTGTTTTTCCCACACCAGGATCACCAATCAAAATGGGGTTATTTTTAGTTCGGCGGGACAAGATTTCCATAACCCGACGAATCTCAACTTCGCGACCGATTACCGGATCAATTTTGTTCTGTTTAGCAGAGTTTGTGAGGTTAATCGTGAATTTTTTAAGCGCTTCAGCTGGCGATACCGGCTTAAGCATATCCTGAATATTATCCATAACAATATTTTACAATTGGCAGTCTATCTTGTCAAGTGCTAGAATATCAGGGTGTCCTTTAATATTGTATAATCAAATAATGGCGGTGGAAAAAAGAAAATATTTTTTAGGAATTATCCCGGGCAAAAGAGAACCTGCGCCACCAAAAGATGTCGAACTTCGGAGCCCTAAACTTTCTGGTGAAATAATAGGAATAATGGTTTATTCATCTGATTCATTGACAGTTTTTAGAGATAGTTCACATCAAGAGCTAAAACAGGATGCAATTAATAAAACAAAACCTCGCGTCCGACACACCATCTTCAGCAACTACAAATATGCTTGGAAAAAAGACTAGTCGTATTTCTCAATTCTCATGTCTCAATTCTCAATTCACTTTACGTCTGCTGAAAGCACTGTAAAAAAAGATTGGAATAATTGGGATAAATATTGGAACATTCAACTATTCTATAGCTCGACGGTGATAACAGAGGCAAAATTTGGTAAGGAAGGAGTAAGTTTAGTTAATTAACTTTTGAAGCAGCAACAGAAACGACTGGCGCCTCCACATGAGTATGCTGTCTTCTATGAGCTTTTCTATGGCTATCTACATATTGTTTCACGTCCTCTACAAATTCTGTGAGAAGCCTTCTATTCTGTCCTTTCTTGATCACCACCCGGATACCTGGATATTTAAATCCCTTGGCTTTATAAACATGCTGTACCCATCCCTTGTGTTCAAGAAACCCTGAAAGCTTTTCTATATCATCACCGTACATAAAGATATGTGGTGAATATTCATTTCCTGGGAAGCAATCAATACCAAGATTGGTTAGCCTCTTCAATAATTCCTTCTTTGTCTTCATATACTTTTTAGCGAATTGCTTGTAGCCACGCACACCGTAGAGAAAAATATTTGCATACATACTAAACATCCCAAGAGCAGAACTGGTCACCATAAAGTTATCCATTCGTTTTGTTCCGGAGGCAAGGTAAACAATTTCTTCTGTATACTTTTCGGTAATCTTCTTATCACGCAGCATCAAGATACCGCATCCACAAAGAGAAAGACCAAATTTGTGTCCTGATATATTCATAGACGCCATACTCGTCAACTGAGAAAATTTATATTGCAGATTTGTCTCGAGATAAGGAATAATAAATCCTCCGATTGCGGCATCTACATGGATTTCTGTATTATTCGCTTTTGCAATGTTATCCAACGCTACCAAATCATCGACAATACCCAGTTCTGTCGTCACCAATACACCAACGATAAGAATTGTATTGCTGTCTACCTGTCGTCTTACCTCTTCTATATCAATTTGTCCCTCACTATTTACAGGAATTGTCCTTACATCAAGACCAATCATTCGTGCACATCTACCTAAACTATAATGCGCGCTTTCAGGTATGAGTATATTTGGTGTAGTTATATTTTTTTCTTCACGCGCTTTCTCTCTTGCATAATGAAACGCTAAAAGAACACTCTCTGTCGATCCTGAGGTAACGATGGTACTACCATCCTGATTATCAAAAGCTTTCTTAAAAAATTTATCTATTTCCTTTTCGAAAAGAGTCAAAGATTTATACCCTTTTTTGTCTACGAGGTTTTTATTAAGGTAGTGAAAAAGGTTATGGGTAACTACGGGATTGGTATGTATTGCGGTAAACGATCCTATATTTTTTTTCTCGGTTGGATCACTCTCTATTATTTTCTGCAACTTATCTAAAGACTTCATCATACTCCTAACTATTCCGGCTTTTTAGCGGGCAACTATATCCACTTCAAGAATAAACCTAATCTATTCTAAAAAATGAATCTAAATACCATTCTAACAAGAACTTTTATTCTTGTCAACAGCTCTGTGAAAACTACTAAAAAAGCAGAGGGGCAATCACTCTGCTGTAATTATAGGTACGTTCCAAAGAGCTTGCATAGTATTCACCAGTAGATACCGATCTATAACATACTGTCTTATAATTTTTATTACGGACTATTTTCTATTATCTAACTTTCAAATCCAATATTGACTT
>CAMPGJ010000027.1 GCA_946885425.1 uncultured bacterium | reverse complement strand
CAAGAATCGTAAAACAGGTTTTTTCAGAAGCAGGAATTAGAACTTGTCTTTATCCGGATAGATCAGAATGCTCAGAAAGAATCATACGAGCGCATAGTTTACAAAATAATGGGGTTCTAAC
This sequence comes from uncultured bacterium, assembly GCA_946885425.1. Next base: position 11,143 of record CAMPGJ010000027.1, on the reverse strand, counting down.
CAAGCTGAGTGTTGATGGGTATCTCTATATGATAAATCCTCTTTTTGATGATGAAGGTAATCAGCTTAAACTTCAACGAGTAGGTAGAGCTGTTGCAACAACATTTACTGGTTTCTGCCAAAAACATGATAAGGAAGTTTTCGCTCCTATTGAAGATATTGATTATTTACCTGGTGATAAAAACCAAGAAGCTTTATTTGCATTTCGTGCTTTAACAAAGGAATGGTACGCAAAATTACTGGCAGAAAAAGTAGTAGTAGAGGAACTTAAATATATTAATAATCCTAGCTTGAATGCTTTTCGTGAAGGATTAAGATTAGCTCTTAAGGATATTCAACAAGAAGTTAATCTCTTTGTTGAAGCTCTTCTCCATAGGGAAGTAGAAAAGATTCATACTAAGACTCTTATCTTCGAAGAAGAATCTGATATTGCTGTAAGCTCAGCAATTACAATGGCACATGATTTTAATGGCAATAGATTAAAGCATTTTACTGAGCATGCATGGATAAAACCAGATCAGCTTTTTCTTACGGTTTTTCCTCAGAATGGTAATACATATTGTTTGTTGAGCTATGACTCTGCTGCACAAGAAACTTTTACTTTCTTGGATGAACAATTATTTAATCAAGACATACAGACTCAAAAGGAGTTGCTATCACGATTAATACTACATCATTGTGAAAATGTGGTTTATTCACCAAGATTAATTGAATCCTTTACCTCTCAGCAGATAGAGATTCTGGAGGAAAGGGTTAAAGATTCAGTTACTTTATCAGTTGAAGAATCTCTTATAGACAAAGAACTTGGGCTTTCTTTTTTTAAGTAAAATTATTTAGTACTAAAGATGCTAAAATGCCATAATGTTCAAAGATTTATTGGGTAAGAATGTGCTTGAAATAGACCTGCGACTAGGAAACATATCTTGTGAAGATAAGGAGCTTAAAATTACTCAAGAAGAGCTTTTTAATGCAATAAAAGCGTACAAATTAAATGAGGCTTTGGAACAATTTGCTATTATTTCAAAAAAGATTTTTGATAATGCATATCCTAAAGAATGGCAACGAATAGGTAGAGTTGGTGTTCGGCATCCTTCGGATATTATTCTTACACAGTTTGCAATTGAGTACCTTGCTAGTGCAATGATTTTATCAGGAAGCAATGATTGGAAGAGCGAGAGTATTAGAAATAGAGATAATCTTTTAGGGCTTTTTAATATCTATCACAATTATCTTATCCAAGAAGTTTCAGCCAAATCCGAGATTACTTCATTGTTAGTGCCAATGTATTTTCAACAATTTGTTAGTCAAGCTGAACCAAAAGATGTTTTCACTAGGCAATGGTATCTATTCTATAAAATTAATTTGAGACTTGAAGGTAATAGTACATTCGATAATTTGAATGATGTTTTCTTAAAAGAAGTTGGGATAACAATACTCGAATATACAAAGCTTTGTTTTGTAATCTTCGCAGCACTTGTAACCTTCCCACGTTTTAATATCGGAAAACTTACAGGTGCGAACATAACTAGCTTAAATGATGTTTTAAGTGCAGAAAAAATGAGTATATTTCTCAATCTTATAAGTGCTGACTATGCTACATTCCGAGATTTGGATAATTCATTAAATAAAAATCTCGATCCTAAATATACAAAGACCCGTTTCAATCCACTATGGATTAAGCCCATTGTGAAATTAGGAGAAAATGACTATCTCGCACCAAGTATGACCGCATATATGACATCAACCTTTAAGGGATTTTTCTGGTGGTTTGATACTTACTTTCGTAAACATTCTAATAAAAAAGCGAGTGATTTCCGTAAATACTTTGGGGAGCTTTTTGAGGAATATGTTGGTGATATTCTTAAAGATATTTATGGTGAATATAAAGTATCACCACAGATCCCATATGATATAAAGAAAAGTGGAAGATTATTCTTTGATTGGATAGTTACCACAGAAAAAAAGATTTTTTTATTTGAAACAAAAGGATATCAATTTCCTTTGGAAGTTTTACAGAAAGGAGACCCTGAAAATATCAGAAAAGAAGTAGTAAATAAGATTATCTATACAATCGTTCAAAGGTACAGACGAATTCAAGATATTGAAACCTTCGAAGAATTAAGACATTTGAGAGGTAAGAATCTTGTGCCTATTGCTGTTTTTTATGATATACCTTTGGTCTCTACTCCTATGTATCAGAAAAACATAAAAGCAGCATTAGAAAATCTTGAAAATAATTATCCTGGTATTAAGTGTTTTCAATACGGCATGTTAAGTATTGAAGAATTAGAAGATTATTATTATGTAGCAGATAAAATAGATATTGATATTCCATTACTAGAGGCGAATAAAAACGCTGCCACGGGATTCAGAGCAGAGCTGGGAAAAATAACTAACAATCAACCACGAAAAAATCTATTGGATAGAGCTTTTAATGAATACTGTTCTGAGGTTATAGGCATAAAAGATAAAGAACCAAATCAATGATTTGTAAACTCTGCCTACAGGACAAGCCTTTACTTAAGAAGTCTCACATTGCCCCTGATTTTTTCTATAAGGAATTTAAGGATGAAGACAATTCCTTTCTTAAGGTGAAACTTGATACAGTAACTAGCAAAAAGACATATACAGGTTTGTTTGAACCAGATATCCTTTGTCAAAATTGTGACAACATTGTTTTAAGTCAATTAGAGGGATATGCATATAATGTTTTGTACACTGGGAAAATTAAAAATCTTAAGATGCGAAATGAGATTACTTCAGATGGAGTTGAATGGGTTCTTTGTGAAGGAGTTGATTATAAAAAGTTTAAGCTATTTCTACTTTCACTTGTATGGCGTTTCAGTATATCAAGTAATGATTTCTATCGTTTTGTAGATTTGGGTGAACACGAAGAAACTATAAGAAAGATGATATTCGAAGGAGATGCTGGTGATGTATTGCAATTTCCTTGCTCAGTAAGTTCTTATAGAAGGTATACTGATTTACCTTTTGAGATAATTAGTCAGCCAATGAAGCATCGACATAATGGAGGTATCTGTTATTCAGTAATAATGGGTGGCTTGGTATATACGTTTTATGGATCAAATAAGTTAATACCAGATTACATTGGTGAAATCGTAATTAATAAAAACAATCAATTGAAAGTTTTACAGATACCAAGAGATCACGCTATAAAAATTATAAGAAAGTATATGGGCTTAAAAAATTGAATTATCGAGACAGGTTTATCGCACTTGAACGATAATGTTATATTTTATCCTAAAACAGTTTTGAATTTTGATCTGAGTTTCTTAGTTGTTTGCGTCTAATGATGAGCAAGATTGAAAGTCCTAAATTTCCGATAATCCAAGCAATAATCCAAGAAGAAGAAAGATAGTTATATTGCTCTACTGCTAGAAGTGCCAGACCGAAACGAAGAGCATTAGTAACATACAGTGATAACGTTTCAGTATAGGGTTCGCTGTATGACTTTCGAATAGTAGGAATAAAGGCAAGTAAGTCAGCAATAATAACAAGTGTGATTGATATCACCGGTTGTTTAATAACAAGCCAAAAGATAATTGCAAGGAGCGATAGGATTGCAACAATAGTGTCTGATTTTGTTATATCCTTTTTGCCATTTTTCAAACCAAATAACACGACACCGATACATAGTAGTCCTGCCGAAGCTGTTACCCAGGTAGCTGCACCTGCACCACCTTTTATTTGGAGAGCGACAAGTAAGATGGTAAGTAGTCCCCATAACGACCAACTGTAAATATGTGGTCGAGTCTTACCTTGAATAATATCTCTGTAGTAGGGGATATATGCAAGGAATGTTAGAACAACCGCTATTATACCTATAATCTCTTTCATTATCTCAAGATTATCACGAAACAATCATTTCGTTGAGATATGTTATCTATAATAAATTAGGACACCAAGTTCCTTATCTCATTTAGTGCTAAAGTTGGATATGGATATTCTCCAATCCAATCAATCGTTCGAAAATCGTCCGCCAGTTCGAGCAGAGAGTTGGTGTTGCTATTTGCATAAAAATTTAAAATGAACTACCCGTCAGCTCTGCTGCGGGGTAGTTCATTTTTGATTAAACGTGGTATTCTTAGATACTATGAAATCAAAAATCGGTCTAATTTTTGCGCTTGTATACGTGTTGTTGTGTATTGTGCTTATTGCATCTCAAGGGTTATTTGGAGAAAGTTTTATCGTCATTATTCTTGGTTTGCCATGGAGCATGATATTCTCTTTCTTTGAATTTGGTAACGTGGCAGGTGCGCTCCTGTATGTAATGATTTTCGCTCCTCTGGTTCTTAATACATATATTCTATATTGGCTCGGCTCTTTTTTCGATAGATCGTAAGCTTATGTAAGGAAGTATTTTTTATTAAGATTATTTTGCATCTGCCGGATGATTGTGAAGTGTGCGTAATTGTTGAGGCGTGGCGTAATCGATCATTGACATCAGATCGCCCCTAAAAGCAACTTTGGATCGAACCGGCTTGATCAAGTGCAGAGCTTCTTTCTCATGGAGTTTTGTAAGGAGCCATTTTGGAACACTCTTATGATCGTTTGGATGTATAAAGCTGTATAAGAGCATATGAGCATAAAGGACTTGCCAGTCATCCTGCATAAGCGAGTATATTCTTTGCCAATTTAGTTTCTTGCCCATTGTATAGATCAATTTATAGGCGTCATGGCCATGAAAGCAATCTCTACTTGTTACATACAGCTTTTGACATATCAATTCTTCTGCACGCACAAGCGGAACTGTAATGCCGACTATCTGTGCAGAAGTCACGTCTACAAACCAATCACTGGTGACAGCGAGCTTGCCATTACCATTACGAAAGATGATATCGACAAACGAGTGATTATTATATACTTTAGCTAACCAGTGTTTGTATGTAAATTCTGTTTTATAACCTGCATTTGAAAGATACCTGAGGAGTGTTTTTATATCCTGAGGATGACACAGGACATCTATATCCTTAGGTTGCTTCTTCACACCGACATAATGCATGAAGGCATATGATCCGGTGATCAAAAAAGGTATGCCGCTTTGTTTTATTGCAGTTAAAACATCTTTATAAAACTTTTCTTTAATATGATATGGTGCGTTCACTAATCTAGTATTGATAGCACCTGAGACTATGTCAATGGACCCACTCTTGTTAAAACAGAAGTTTTTTGATAGGGTGCTGTCAGTTTCGTCTGGGCGTGTGTCCCGGACATCCTTTTCCCTCAAGGAGAAAACCAAGTGCGTCGGTACTCCTTTGAGGGTTTTTGTTTTAATATTTATAGATTTGTTGATGTATCATCAGCAGAAGGTCCATAGATCGAAGGGACTTTTCCTCCTGCCATTCGGACATATACAGAAAGCTGCCCGCGATGATGAATCTGGTCGTGGAGCATCATAAGCACGAATTGATTTGCAACAAAGGTGCGTCCTCCAAATTCTATTGATTTGAGAAGATCAGCATCAGATAAACTTTCAATACCTTTGATCACTGCAGTTGTTTCTTTTTCAAAATCGCTGATAAGTGTTTTTAAATCTTGAGGATCATACGTTTTAAATTTTGAATTATCAATCTGCTCTCCAAGCACATATGAAGAAAGCAGGTACATTTCAAAGATAAAGGTAGACATCAGTAGCTTTGCCGTACTAGAACGCTCATGAGGAGTAAAATCGAGTTTCTCTCCGGGAAAAGCATGCATGACCTTAATAGTAGTAGTAAATTCCTTTTGTAATAGCGATAGCAAATCTTGTTTATTGATCATAGTGTTGTTTTAACTTTGTAACAGTAATTTTAATTTCTTCAAATAACTTCCTTCTTTCATTTTGGTAGTCAGGTAATAACAATGCTTTTTCGAAAAGGGGATAATATTTTGTTTCTGTGTCTGTAAGTATTCTCCGGTGCTTTTCAGGAGCTGTACCGGGCAGTGAGCGCAAATTGTGCAGCCTGTCACACATTTTAAGGAGAATGACCGCAGCATCTGCTTTTTTTAGATTTTCGATGTACAAAGCGACCGCCTCATCTCTTGTTTTAATCTCTTTCCCGTCAATCTTTGGTTTGGTGAGAGCTATCACAATAGATGCAACGTTGGCGTTGAATATTCGCTCTATACGGAATGAGACTACTTCTTTCCAGAGAGAATATGGCTGAGTTGCATTTCCAAATATTCCAGAATCCTCAACAGTATCATGAAGCAAAGAAGAAATAATCAGATCTGTTTCATGTAATTTGCATTCATCAATAAGGATCAGCGTAACAGCCCGGAGATGTTCAAAATATCTCTCTCCTGTATCTCGTAGCTGCGTTCGGTGACTTTCTTTGGCAATATCGTATGCAAGATCAATAAGCATTCTGTCTTTCTGTGATAGTTGTACGAGACGTTCCTGAAATGATTGCCGTGTCTCTTCCATATATACACTATACTCTATAATTATTTTCAAAAGAAATGAAAGAAGAAGCGATATCCGTTGTCTATAATAATATGGCAAATTGGGATATATTATCGAGCCGGGGTAAGGTTCAGGACCGCCGGGCATTTGGCCCTACCGCTAAGATCGGAGGAGGCCTGAGCCTTACCGGACTAGCTGTAGTACTTTTATTAAACTATTTAGGTGGAGGCGACCTCTCTGATGTACTAACTCAGCTTAATACGACTCAGGTACATCCGGTACAAGATTATGAAAGTACTGATTTTGAAGGAACTGATGAGTATGAAGTCTTTACATCAACAGTGCTTGGTTCAAACAACGATATGTGGTCAGATATATTTGCTCAAAGTAATCGTACGTATGAGCCTCCACTCCTTGTCTTATTTAGAGGAAGCACAGAGTCTGCGTGTGGAGGCGCACACGCTCTCTCAGGCCCACATTATTGCCCTTTAGATGAAACAATCTACCTGGATGAAACTTTTTTTGAGGAACTGACACAAAAGCCGGGTGCACAGGGAGGTGATGTAGCGCAGGCGTATGTGATTAGTCATGAGGTAGCGCATCATGCACAAAACGAACTTGGCATTATGGGGCGTGCAGGAAGGTCAAATGAGATGTCAATTAAACTTGAACTTCAGGCGGACTGTTTCGCTGGGTTGTGGGCACATTCAATAAAAGACCTGGGAGTATTTGGCCAGGGAGAGATACACGAAGCAATTGATGCGGCTCGTTCTGTCGGTGATGATCATATTCAAGAAACAACAACTGGCAGTATAAATCCAGAGCAGTGGACACATGGTTCCTCAGAGGACCGGGTTACGTGGTTTAACAAAGGATACAATTCAGGATCAGTTGTGCAGTGCGATACATTTAATTGATCGCGAGAGTGTGTGACAATAGCACTATGGCAACCAGGACCTCACGATCTGGCGGAAAATATAGTGGAAATCATACCACGTTAATCCCGCTTGCTTCGATTCTTTCTGAAGCCGCGAACAGGTGTCAGGCAGTAACAAAAATATCTCCTGGTTTTATAAAAGCAGGTCTTCCTTCTGTACAAGGCAAAAGAAGGGTAAAGATTACCCGGTATGCGGGCAGGCTTCTTCTTTCAGTGCGTGACAATGCCAGTCATCAGGAAATTCATATTTATACTACTGATCCTGAGAGTGTGAAAAAAGCTATCATAAAAGCATGTGAGGGGAGTACGATACAAGTCTCATTTGGAAAAGGGAAATAAACCACTGACTATTCATTCTCAAATATGTCCCATATATCGCGATCTTCTTCTCCATCTATTTTGAATATTGCGATACCACGGAGCCCAAATTCTTTTGCAAGATCTACCTTGTCTTCTATTGCTTTTGCATCGCTCCACCATACTATGTTGAATGTAACTGTTTGTCCTGTTTGGTTCGCATAGGCAAGTGCTTTAGCGGCAATAGTATTGCCTTTTGGAGTATCTGTCGGAATGGTGAGTGATTTAGGAAACTTGAGTTTTGATGATTCCGGCAAATAGGTGAAACTCATTTCACCGGCACGATTCCTGCTTGGAGTTACATCATATTCATCTGCCAGATCAAGCGCATCATCGGGGTTGAGTGAGCGAATGGTTCTATAACTTTTGTACCAATTTGGCGCTACGGTGACTTCATATTCTCTTCCGTATGTTGCAACACCAAGAACAATCTTATTTCCTGGTACTAATTGAACAGTTAATTCAACAACCTTGCGTACCCAGTCTACATCAGCGACAGGCACATATGGTGCCCCGGCTTTAAGATCGTTAAGTTTTATATCAGCTCTTCCCTGGTCATAGGTCATAATCTGTACACGATCGCAGTATCTACCAATAGCAGCATAGTCATTAGCGTATTGGAGATTTGTAGGAATAGTTCGATAGAGTGAAGATGGTGGTGTTCGTGCTTCAACCGCACAGGTCAGCATCTTATTGCCTAGTTCTGCTTTTAACTCTTTAAGGAAAAGAGAGAAATAGTCTTTTGTTTCAGCGAGTTTTCCTTCGTAGTCAATATCAATCCCATCGAATTTACCCTTTTTTACCACTGACACTATTTCATCGATGTGGTCTTCACGTGACACAGGATTGCTTAATATTTTATGAATCTGGGGGCCACTGGACCACATTACTGTCGGAATGATACGCACGTCTTCTTTATCAGCTTCACGGAATAATTTTCTCCAAGAACTCTTTTTGAGTTTTGCAAGATCTTTAAGTTCACCGTCTTGAGTTACAGAGTAGCCAAAAGGATGGATTTCACTGAGTTCCTCTATGTGATTTCTTGCGTCACGGGTGCCACCGCTTACCCGCCAATAGGGGATCCAGCCAGTCAACTCAAGATCTGCTGCAAAGACTTGTGTCTGGGCTGCAAAAAAAAGAAAAGAAAATATGAATATAGAAAGCGTTTTTGTTTTCATAGAGATAGTGTATGTTTTACCTGCAAGTACTAGTATATGTCTCTTTTACACCATTTTGTTACAGTATGCAGTCACTTTTTGTGAAATTTCCCGCTTGTATGCGAGTTATTGAATATGCAAGAGCAGGAACCTTGAGAATCTGGCCTATATCATATGCGAGTTTTCTCATATATGTTCCGCTGCTGCAAGCAACCGTTATAGAAAGGACAGGGAAGAGTGCTTCAGGAAAATTTTTAAAAATCTCATGCCATCTCTCTATGATCTCTTTTTGTCTAAAATCTCCGGTTATCTCTGAAAATTTGTTTACTTCCTGCAAAATTAATCTTGCTGAGATTTGCTCCCAACCATTGATTGTAACACTGTAAATTGTTACTTCTTGAGATGGTATTTCTTTCTGTGACAACTTACTTTCTCTCATTAAAGTATGCATCGGTTTCCCGGCGATTGTTTTTGAAGAGTAGCCTGGGTATTTTTGTGTATATGTTCCTGTAAAAGACAGACAGGCTGATTCTGCAGTGGACTTATCTATATTTATTTCATGAGAAAAGGCTGCTGGAACTCCGAGGAGATCATGGCTATCTGTCCCGATACCAAAGAGAACACTGAGTTCATATACTTTATCTGTGCGCAAATAATGATCGCGATTTTTGTTCGCCTGATTCCCAACAAGTACCGGCAACACGCCTTGTGCAAGTGGATCAAGACGTCCTGCATATGACAGGGTACTTTCTTTAAACTCTGATCTTTCCCTACGAAGCCTATGGAGTGCTTCTAATGGTGTTTCTCTTTTGTTTTTCCAAATGGCTACAATAATGTCATCTTCATGCATAAGCTTTTTAGCATATACAGTATACTCCATGTCTGAGAAATAATGTTAAAAATTTTGTAATCAAAGAACCAGGCCGTGTATAATAGCTCATACGATTGATAAAGACACATATAAAATGAAAAAGCCTGAAGTGTATCTCTCCAATGAAAGAACACTTTTTGCTATGTACGCACCTCTGTGGCAGTAATTGTTTTGGCCGCTGCACTGTTTTTTTGAAAGCAGAGTGGTTATTGCAAGTGGGTGGGGTACCCTATTGTTTTGGCATGTGATTGGGCTTATTATTCTTGTACTTGGTGTATATAGGGATATAACTGAGCAGCCTCGCATCAAACGTGAAGATCTATAGCTATTGTGAATAATAATTTTCAGCTTAAAAATGTTTTGCTTGTACTTACAGGGATCTTGATCCTCGGTATTGGATATGGCGCGTTTGCGTACGAATCGCTTCGAGCAGAGTTTTTGAATCAACAACAAGAATTTGAAAAAAGGACGGGGGAATTTCAAAGCAGAATCATCGAACTTGAAGGAACACTTGCCCATATGGAGGACGAGAATGAGGAACTTGAAGATGATCTCCGTGCGGAGAAAAAGAAGAACAGATCTTTTGAGGATCAGATTGATGATATTGCCGACACTGTAGGAACACTTGATAAACTTAGTAAAATCGATCGAGAACTCTTGCAGAAATATTCAAAGGTATATTTCCTTAATGAGCACTATGTGCCGCCACGGATAGTTGATATAGATCGTGAGTTTGTTTTTCCTGCAGGAAAGGATTTGCAGATACATGCAGAGGTATGGCCACAGCTAGAAGATCTACTTGAAGATGCGCAGCAAGATAATATACCTCTTCGTGTTATTTCTGCATATCGATCATTTGGAACGCAGGAATCATTGAAATCAGGTTATAAAGTAGTATACGGTACGGGCGCTAATCAGTTCTCTGCGGATCAGGGATACTCTGAACACCAACTTGGTACTACCGTTGACTTTACAACTCCGTCAGTTGGAACAACATTTACCGGATTTGAAAAAACAACAGCATATACATGGTTATCTGAAAACGCTCATCGATATGGCTTTGTCCTTTCATATCCACAGAATAATGCATACTATCAATATGAGCCGTGGCACTGGCGCTATGTAGGAACAGATCTCGCTCGTACACTCCGTCGTAAAAAAATGAATTTTTATGATATGGATCAGAGAGAAATTGATACCTACTTAGTAGATATTTTTGATTAATACCTGTCTTCTTAAGTCCTGCAATTCTCTTTTGCATGCTGCTTAATATACTTTCATGAAATTTCTTTTCTTTTATCTTAAAAACTATTGGAAACTGTGTGTTCTTATCTTGTTTCTGGCGATCATCAACCAGGTGTTGTCATTACTTGTTCCACTTATTTTTCAAAAGATAGTAGATACATATGCAACCAA
>CAMPGJ010000026.1 GCA_946885425.1 uncultured bacterium | reverse complement strand
GTCGGCTGCGGGGGCGGTGCTTTGGATGGTTAGGGGTTGGGCAAATGGGCGGATGGTTGGGTATGGCTGGTCACCATTGGACTTTGAAAATAGGAAGAATAAAACTACAAGAACTATGCTGGAGGCTACCAACCACAGAATAGTAAGTATGACAGTCAACACTCCTGAGAAGACATTTTTCTTTATGCCTAAGAGAATACCAGGGGCGAATAATAAGAGTGAATAGACGCTCAAAGAAATAACGGCGAGCAATATCATAATGAGCGGGTACAAATAGCCACTCATGTAATACGGGAACATCTGTCCGAAGAAATAGCTTATTCCGAATAAGAAGAGTGTATATAAAAAGATCAGAACAGATGAACCAAAACTAAGCCCCAGAACGGGCAACAAAGCAACGGCACTCTTCTTTGCCGTATCCTCGGACTTTGCATATACTTTCTTTACACCGACAAAGAGTCCTCCCAGAACAAATACCAGAACAAAAACGACAATTCCTACTCCCCAGGCTATTTCTTTTCCAAACAGTTTCATCCTGTTATCGGCATATACTCCTTTTACTGAATATGATTCATTTGGCTGGAGACTGGAAACATTTTTAACAATCGTACCCTGCCCTATCTGATTATAAAATTGATCAAATTGCGCATTGCCTGACATCCTACTATCTGCAGCCGGCATAGCTGCCGCAAATGACATTGTTTCTTTTGCTTGGTAATTGATAGTGCCTTTTGTATCTTTCAAATAATAGTCAGGATCTGTCAGTACACCCACCTGCATATTTTGTATTGTGTCATTTATCTTTACTGTTCCAAACCCGAACTTGTATGCACCAAACATATCCTTACTCGTTACATCACTATCTCCATAGGCAAGAACGAGGCTTCCTGCACCTCCTAATTTAATAGGATTTGGAAAGTTCACAGTAACGTCGTTACCTTTTGTTACTATTTGCGCTTTCTGATAGGTGGTATTCCCCCATCCATACTGATAATCTGGCTCCTGATATTCCAGACATTCTTCACTTTTTCTGAATGCGATGCTATCTACTGCCTGCTCTTTTGTTTCTAATGTCATTGGTCTGTATCTGATGCACTGAGATTCACGAGTTACTTGATATACAGACAAGTTCTTTGGAGTTGAAGGGAAAGTAAATGTAAGGGATGAAAGTGGAGTATTTTCTTTATTAGAAAAAATTGTTTTGAGATACACAAGTGCTTCGCCATTACCCCTGAGAGTTACAGTATAAAAATGACTTTGACCAAAAGGAAGCATCCCTGACGATGGAGGAACAGGCATGATCGCGCTCCTCTCTGGATCTATCATCATTTTCGCAGGAGCTGACTGTACAGGTAGATCTTGAGCTGGTTCTGATCGGACTGCATTTCCTGCTTGCGGAGCTACCATCAGAGCCGTACCTTGTGCTAGAGAAACAGAAGGAACAGCCAGGAGTACCACTAAACCAAAAACAACAGAAAGAAATCGCTTCATGTATATCTAGTACAGCACAAATATTACATAAGGTCAAGAGATACGCCATGCTGGCGGCGTCCAGCATCTCTCTAAGCTTTATACTAACCAAAGAGATTCTGGACAAGCCAGAATGACGAAAATAAAACCCTGATACTTTTGATACTTTTGATACCCTTGATACTTTTGTATAATACAGACATGGCATATTTCGTCCTTGTTCGGCATGGTGAATCTGAATGGAATGTAAAAGGTGTTTGGACTGGGTGGACTGATGTGGATCTGAGCCCCAAAGGACGTGAAGAAGCAAAAGCAGCTGGAGAAGCATTAACAGACATCCAATTTGACCTCGCCTATACTTCTACACTGAAACGGGCAAAGAATACCTTCTTAGAAATCCAGAAAACGACCGGACAACTCGCTATTCCTACTACTGAAAGTGCCGCACTCAATGAGAGAAATTATGGAGACCTTACTGGCAAAAATAAATGGGAGGTAAAAGAACAAGTGGGTGAAGAAGAATTTCAAAAAATTCGCAGAAGCTGGGATTATCCTCCTCCAAACGGAGAATCATTAAAAATGGTATATGAACGAGTAGTCCCTTACTATGAAACTGAAATTTTACCAAAGCTGAAAGATGGAAAAAATATTATTATTGCTGCTCACGGAAATAGCTTGCGTGCACTAATTAAACACCTCGATAACATAACTGACGAAGACATCCCAAATCTGGAACTGGCTACCGGTGGTATTTATATTTATCAAATTTCCCCAGAAGGAGGAATCACCTCCAAAGAAATCCGCGGCGGAACGGACGTACACTAGTTTAGGGGATAGAGACTAGGGTCTAGGGGATATGCAATTTAAATTCATACACATGGCATTTTTCTTCATATAAAAACAGCCGCTTAAGGCGGCCGTTAATATCCTCAAATATGGGAATTGTTTCTATCAGTGAACTTATTTGTATATAGACACTGATTAGAAGAATAAACATATACTAACGGCTGTGAGTTAAAAGTGCACGAAGAATTGGTAATAAAGAGGTAATGATGAAGAGTATCAAGAGTATCAAGAGTAATTGTGTAGTGGCGGCATTTATGACGCTTCGACTGTAGAAAGAGGTTTAACTATTGCTAAATCGCGATAAATCGCGCCACTACAAAATCATATTAGATTCCGGATCAAGTCCTGAATGACAGAGGAGTGTTAAAGGTGAAAGAGCAGGACAAATTCACCTTTTGGTTCTTTCTTCTTATATCTATCTAGAGCGTGGGTGATAGTTTCGTGTTTTACTTCTTCGTGTATTTTAGTTAGCTCCCGGGCTAGGACGATTTCTATGTCTCCGAAAACTTCCTGGATTTCTTTGAGTGTTTTGACGATTTTGTGCGGTGCTTCAAAGAGTATGACTGTAGAATTTATTATTTCTAGTGACTTTTTAATATTTCCGTAAAATGTCATGCGATGACCTGGTTTGCGTGGTGGATACCCAAGAAACATAAATTTGTCGGTTGGTAAGCCCGACACACTTAATGCTGTGATAGGAGCTGATACACCAGGGATGGCTTCTACTTTTATTTTCTGCTTAACACACTCTCGTACCAGCTTGAATCCAGGATCTGAAACGAGCGGCGTCCCTGCATCAGAAACCAAAGCAATATTTTGCCCATCCTGCAGCATCTCTAATATTTCAGGAATTCTTTGCAATTCATTCTGTTCATAATAAGACAAAAGTTGAGGCTTACGCTTATCTTCAGGAGTATGAGCGAATTGGTCAAGTAACTTATCAAGCAAAGAGCCAGTCCTGCGGGTATCTTCACAGGCGATAATATCCACTGAAAACAACGTTTTCAACGCACGAAAGGTAATATCTTCCATGTTACCGATAGGTGTAGAGACGATAAAGAGAGTACCCATATACCCCTGCATTATACCTTTTTTGTCATCCTCGCGAAAGAGGATCCAGAAATTACAAATACAAAATTACAAATAACAAATAAATTCAAATATCTAAATCAATAATATTTAAACGTTTTGAAGTTTATAATTTGGAATTTATTTGGAGCTTGAGATTTTGAATTTGGAATTTTTGAAGAGCTTGGATTCCTGGTCTGCCTCCAGGAATGACAAAGAAGTTAATATCTTCTTACTAAACCTACCACCCGACCCTGAATGCGGAGACTTTTGGGGTAGATGGGGTCCATTTTGGCATTGGCTGGCATGAGGACTACTTGGTCTCCTTTTTTGTGGAATCGTTTTAAGGTTGCTAGATTGTCATCTACCAGTGCTACTACTATTTCTCCATGAGTTGCGGTATCAACCTTTTCAATAACGACATAATCTCCGTCCATTATGCCATCTTCTATCATCGATTCTCCTTTCACTTGAAGAACATAGGACGTTTTGAGACCTGACAGCATAGAAGCTGATATTTGAAATGTAGCATTTGGATCAGTATGGGGTTCAAGCGGTCTACCAGCAGCGATATATCCCATTAAAGGTAACTCAACAGATGGCTGAATTCCCATAAATTTGGAGATGATATTTTCATCCTTTATCTTTAGAACACGTGCATTGCCATCCACTTTTTGAACATATCCTTTATCGATAAGGTTTCGAAGAATAACGTGAATTGTCGATACACTTTTATGTCCAGTCGCGTTAGCAATTTCCCTCAGCGTGGGCGCATACGTATGCTTATTCTGAAATTGAACAAGAAATTCTAAAACCTGCCTTTCTTTTCTATATAATACTCCTGCCATGACGAATTGAGAGTTGAAAGTGGAGAGTTGAGAATTATGCTTCGCAGCCCTTCATTTCTGTTTATCCCTATATAAAAAATATACGACAGTTCGTATATTTTATCAATAAGACAAACTAGTACAATGGGGATCAACTAAGCAATGCGGGGAACACCATCCATAGCAACAAGCTCAAATGTAGGCTTATTAAAATCAACTACAATATGTCCAATATTTTCCGGATTATATAATTCTTTTGGAGAAACCTCAGTTCTCAAAAACGTCGACATTAAATCACAGTGCGCCATAAAAAGAACAGTCTGATTAGGATGCTCCTCTGCGGTATTATGGAAAACTGGCGTAACCCGATCCATCATCTCCGTGTCTGTCTCCATATCAGGCGTTAAGCGTAATGTTTTTCGCTCTTCTTGGTCTGTCGTCCAAAATCTGAAGAGTTCTGTCATTATTGCTTTGGCCTCCCAATCTTTCTTTTTTCCTTCTACATCATAGCCATATGTTCTTTCACGAAGAAGTGGTGTAGTAGTTACTTCAAGCCTCTTACTTTGAGCAAGTGGTCCAGCAGTATTGACTGCACGTTCCATATCAGAAGAAATTATTTTGTCTATTCTTGTATTTTCAAACTTCGTTGCCAATGCTTCAGCTTGTTCACGGCCTTTGGCGCTTAAGGAAACATCCCATTTACCTCCTGCTATTGATCCATTGCCGCCTGTCTCAGTAGCTCCATGACGAACAATATAAAATCTCGTCCCCCCCTGTAACTCTTTATGCATAAGATGAAATTATACCATGAATAAACTTACCATGTCATTGCGAGGAGAGAAACGACGAAGCAATCTGGTCCAAAAGAATGGTGGACGAGATCGCCACGCTTCGCTCGCGATGACGTTCTACTACCTACTCCATCTCCCGTAGATTCCTGTGGATAATAGACGCTCAGTGTGCTTTTCTTTTATTGCCAGTTCTCCTACATCTATAGTACCGCCCATATCTTT
Organism: uncultured bacterium; assembly: GCA_946885425.1. The sequence continues at coordinate 6,712 of CAMPGJ010000026.1, read as the reverse complement.
GACATAATCTGCCAATACATTCTGCAGCATCAGCGCTGAAGAAGAAATAGCATATGCGTTGATTAGGATGAATGCTGGATCAGCAGAAAGAATAAGGCTGCAATTTTGAAGAAGCTTAGGCAAATCTTTATTGAAATCCCATGGCTCGCCTTCTGGACCGTGTCCATAAATAGGAGGATCCATGATAATGCCATCATACTGCACGCCACGACGAGCTTCCCGTGCTGTAAATTTCAGTGCGTCATCAATAAGCCATCTGATTGGCTTCTGCTCAAGTTTGGAGGCTGTCTGATTCTCACGAGCCCATCCAATTGCCGGTCGAGATGCATCTACATGGGTGACTTTCGCTCCGGCAGCAGCGGCGGCAATAGTCGCAGCACCAGTGTAACCGAATAAATTCAAAATATTCATATTCTTCTTTTTATCCCGCAAAGCTTTAGCGACGTGGGACGCGATCCAATCCCACTGTATTGCCTGTTCTGGAAAAAGCCCGGTATGTTTGAAAGGCGTGAGTCTGACCCAGAATGACAAATCTTTATACTTCACTATCCATTTCTCCGGCATCTTACCCTTTACGTTCCATTTCCCTTTAGAACTTGTCAAACGCTCAAATACAGCATCGGCTCCAGCCCAGAGAGATTTAGATTGTAGAGGGCGCCAAATAGCTTGCGGATCAGGCCTCATAATAGTATATTTCCCAAAACGCTCAAGCCGCTGCCCCTCGCCACTATCCAACAGTTCATAATCTTCCCACCCACTAATAGTTTGAATATTCATAAGCTTATTATATCAGACTTCAGATCAGAACTCAGACATCCGACATCTGCGATTTCAGACTTCATTTGACTTTATTATATTATTTTTTCATAATGCGGAAATGGCTGAGGCATTTATACCGCAGATACAATCACTACTGACACCCAGGTATTTGCTTGAACAGACCGATTTTCCCGCACCTGAATTGATCCATCCAGAGAATTATCCAAATTTTGAAACACTACTTAGCGAGCGCGAGAGGATCAGAACACTTCAGTTATTACCTGTAAGAACACCAGAAGACCGCAAACACTACCAAAGCCAACCACAAGAACAAATGCGTGATGCTGTAGAAGGCTATTTGGAAGGAAAAGATTTTGCACTCCAACGCAACCCATTCCCCTATCACCTCCCTTCAGATGTAGGCGAACATATTATTTGGATAAAGAATAAAGAAACATCACACGAAGCTATTTCAGAATTTCTTGCCCCTTCACTTTCAGCTATAAACCGCACGCCTGATGCGATTATCCTGTTCGAAAAATCTCACCTAACCCAAACAAAAATAGTAAGAGGCACCTACCCCTACCGCCGACACATCCACCTGCTCGTTAAAGAGAAGAATTAAGTTGAGAATTGAGAGTTGAGAGTTGAGAATTAAAAGATATACCCTATACCCTCCTATACCCTTTGTTCTCTTTCATACACCTTCTTTACCCATTTCTATACTAAACAATAAAATTGAAGTGTATAAGTGAGTTATGATCTATGTTTTTCTTGGTGTATTATTGCTTTCTCTTGGAATAGGTACTCTTTGGATGCAACTCTTTAGTACTCTTGCATCTGTATATTTATTGGGATGGATCATTCTAGTGGCTGGTGTTGCACAATTTTTTTATGGCATAACATCAGGTGCTGTAAAAAGGACCCTTCTCTACGTTATAACCGGTATCGTAAGCGTATGTATTGGATTATTGGCTGTTACCAATCCAGCTCTCCCAGCAGTTACCTTTGCCTCTCTCATAGGTATTCTGCTGCTTATCAGCGGAACATATAGAATGGTATCTGCTCTGGTTATTAAGGAAGAGGACTGGAAATATGCTCTAACAGGTGGAATTACCTCATTTATTCTCGGAAGTTCAATGATTCTGACTTCGCCATTTCCGGGATTATTTGTAGCTGGTTTCTTTATCGGCATTGAACTGATCATCAATGGCAGTCTTTTGATAATCCAACCGGCACTACTTCCTGATGAAGAAAGGAGTTATCGCACATCACCATTTCTCAGAGGAGCCAAAGGCGGAAAAGCGAAGAGAAAGCCGCCCCAACATTGACATCGATGCAATTAATCCTCTACGCTTTAAGGAATGGAAAGCAAGTGTGCTGTTTGTAAGGCTATTACATTTGAAAGTTTTAATTTTTGTCCGCAATGCGGAAGAGCTCTGAAGGAAATTCCTTATACGATTCCAAAAGAAAAACAGGTAAGTACGTATTTCGCAAGCTTTCTTGTACCGGTGATTGGATTATATTTGGGTATAAAATATCTTTTTTATAAAGAGGAACAGGCAAAACAGGTAGGAATCATAGCGATTATGCTATCCAATCTAGCATTCTCAATTCTATTCTGGTTCGCCGCCCATACAATCACAACCGCCATCCACAAAACTATTACTCAGGGGAGCTTATAATTCGTCTTGAGGGACATCACGAGCGGTTTTGTAGAAACCTTCGTACTGATATCCATTTGGTAAACTATATGTACCATTGGGATACTCTGAAAGCATATTCATGTGTCTTTGACTCACAAAAAATCTATCCTCCTCAGGGACAAAATTAAGAAATTGCGCTACGGTAGCTCTCGCTCTTGCTTTTGTTTTGGTAACTGTATCATTTTCCAAAAAAGGGAGACCATTTACGTTATCTCTCAACTGTGACAACACATACGCCCCACCAGCAAGTGCATCTACCGGATTTTGCCTCGCATTGACGACAAACTCTGAAGGTATAAGCAAACGAGGATATTCATTTTCATCAGTAGCACCTACAAAAGCAGGATGGCGAATGTCCATCTCTTCGATTTCTTCCTGAGAAGCTCCCATCCGGTGAGCCTCATCTCTCACATCGCCTCTAAACGCACTGGTAGTTCTGCCTGCAAAAGCTGACCATCCTATTTCTGATAAATGCTGATCGTAAGGATTATGGCTAAAATTCTCAGCCATAAAAACAGGTACCTGAGTGAAGTATCTACTAAACACGTTGATAACATCATCATCTGGAAGAATACTCACTTCATTTATTGAATCAATTGTAAGGTTTTTCTTTCTCAAATACACATTCACCTCTCGATCTGCGTTAGAAAATGCTTGCTCTACTCTATGAAGCTTTACATAATCCCATGGGTAGTCTGTTTCCGGTTCTTCAGGTGGCTGAGGTCTCCTATTTTCGGGTGTTGCCATAAAAATATTTTATCATAGATTGTGGCTAAATGTGGTACAATAGGGAGCTATGAAATTTACATTGGAATCGAAATTTAAGCCTACTGGAGATCAACCGCAGGCGATTGAACAACTTACACAAAATCTGGAGCAGGGAGCGAAGGATCAGGTACTGCTGGGGGTAACAGGATCTGGGAAGACCTTTACGATGGCAAATGTCATTCAAAAGGCACAGAGACCCACGCTTATTATTTCACATAACAAAACATTGGCAGGGCAGCTCTACCAGGAATTTCGTGACTTCTTCCCAAATAATGCGGTCTCCTATTTCGTTTCGTATTATGATTATTACCAGCCCGAGGCGTATATGCCATCGACTGATACATATATTGAGAAGGAATCACAGATCAATGAAGAAATTGACCGACTTCGTCTAGCAGCTACTACTAATTTATTAACCCGCAAAGATGTTATCGTCGTTGCGTCTGTTTCGTGTATCTATAACTTAGGCTCGCCTGTAGAATACGGTAAATTTGTGCTGGAATTAAAGACGGGAGTGAAGATCACCCAGCAGGACATCCTCGTCCGTCTGACCGATCTGCAGTATATACGCAACGATTATGAATTCAAGCGCGGGTCTTTCCGTGTGCGGGGCAATGCCATCGATCTGTTCCCTGCATATGTCGAACATGGGATACGCATAGAAGTAGATAATTTCATCACGAACATGTATGAATTCAATCCCCTCACCGGTGACATCATCAATCCTATTGATGCAACGATAGTTTACCCTGCCAAACATTACATGACTGATCCACGCACATATCATGATGCATTTGCAGCCATCCGCCGGGATTTGGAAATTCAGGTAAAGCATCTCAAAGATCAAGGCAAATTACTCGAAGCCCAACGGCTGCAACAACGAACTACCTATGATCTTGAAATGGTCAAAGAAGTTGGTTTTGTAAATGGAATTGAAAACTATTCCACATACTTTGACGGCCGTAAGCCGGGAGAGCCGCCATATACGCTCATCGATTATTTTGATGCTGCTTCTGATGATTGGCTGCTCATGGTCGATGAATCACACATCACACTTCCGCAAATCAGGGGTATGTATAATGGTGATCAGGCACGAAAAAGAACGCTTATTGATTATGGATTTCGTCTTCCATCGGCCTTGGATAACCGCCCCCTGAAATTTGAAGAATTTATGAGAAAGACACATCAGACTGTCTATGTCTCTGCTACACCGGATGAATATGAAGTTTCCCTGGCAAAAGAATTTGAGACGCCTGAAGACCAACCCAAAGTACGATCAGTAACAGGTTCACATGATGTTGATAGCCTCTATAATCAGGATGCTGCAATTGTCGAACAATTGATACGCCCGACTGGACTGGTAGATCCTACGGTTATAGTCAAACCCTCCAAGGGGCAGATCGATGACCTCCTAACAGAAATAAAAAAACGAATTGAGAGTAAGCAGCGTATTCTTGTCACGACATTAACCAAACGAATGGCTGAAGAGTTATCAAGTTATCTGGAAGAAAAAGGCATCAAAGTCGCTTACCTCCATTCAGATATTGAGACATTGGAACGCCAGGATGTTCTGGATAGTTTGCGAAGTGGAGAATATGACGTTCTGGTCGGTATTAACTTGCTTAGAGAAGGGCTTGATCTGCCGGAAGTCTCTCTAGTCGCCATACTGGATGCTGATAAAGAGGGATTCCTCAGGAGTAAGACCTCTCTTATCCAGACCATGGGAAGAGCCGCGAGAAATGTTGACGCGCAAGTGATCATGTATGCCGACAATATGACTAGATCCATGCAGGGAGCAATTGATGAGGTAGAAAGAAGAAGAGCTATCCAGCTGGCATATAATGAAGAACACAACATTACTCCAAAAACAATCGAAAAAGCAATCCGCGCCAAAATGATTGAACATGAAAAGGAAGAAAAGAGGGTGCACAATATTCAATCACTTATGGAATTCGGCAAGAAAGAAGTGCTTCTCCCAGATGAACGTACTGAACTACTTAAAGGATTACGAAAAGAAATGAAAGCAGCAGCCGAAAGACTCGACTTTGAAACAGCAATCAGCCTCAGGGATGAAATTAGAAAAGTAGGAAAGAAGAATTAGAGTTGAAAGTTGAGAGTTGAGAGTTGAGAGTTGAGAATTAGTGTTACCCTTGATACTTTATTCTTAATACTTTATACTCGTTAAAATTAGAGGGGGAACATACAGCAAACAATCACGAAACACCGCACTATTATTATAATTTCCATCAAGGACCGGTAAGTACATCACCGGATGTTTTTCTCAAACAAGTGGTTGAAGCTTCCTCTACTGACACACTGGAACTTAATTGTCAGCTCTTCACAAGTGCAATAACCAGAGCACGGGGGCTGATGGTTCCGGATTATTATCGCTCTTCAGAACATTTCGAGGATCCAGAGGGATATTTGAAAGACATTTCTGTAGATGAAGCACAAAGCGGCGATATTGTAGGGCTCAGCAGATCACATAAAACAGATCCTAAAAAAATTCATCTGACTGTGGTCAAACATACCATAAATGGCTCAATTGGTCTCATCCATGCATCTCAAGAATCAAATACTGTAGAAGAAACTCTCCTGCAAAATATTACGGAGAGAAAAAGGCATGAAACCGTGAGGTTTATCAAAAGACCAACGGTGGTTTATGAACGGCCTAATACAACGGCCCTCAGGAAACTCAAATTTTTATCGTAACTGAAAGCTAATTAAGTCTGCTTTGTTTGCGGGGTAAATAAGGTCGGGTTGTTATTTCAGTTTCATGACCAAATCCTACTGATTTATTCTTCAAAACGCGCATAACTTCCTGTAGCTCATCCATCTCGCAGACACCATGAATTTCAGATCCTGATTCTACAATGGACGTCATACCCAAATCAATAAGTAACCCACGTACACGAGAAACATTGTTCCCGTGACAAACAACAGAAAAAGATACCATAATTCCCCTATCATCCATATCTTTGTATTATACACCACAAAAGTCATCAAGTCTTCAAGTCGAAAGCCTCCCTGCCGGCAGGCAGGTCATAAAGTTTACCTAGACCCTATCCCCTAGTCCCTATCCCCTAATTTTTTGTATTTCTTCGTCTGAGAAGCCGAAGTGATGGGCTATTTCGTGGAGGACGGTGTCCCGAACATTTTTTTTGATATCTTCCGGATCTTGGGAGATAGATAAGATGGGCAATTTAAAAATTGTGATTTTATCCGGAAGGATACTGGGCTCTGATGCCCGCCCCTGGAGCGACACGCCTTCATACAGGCCAAGAAGATTAGTCCATGGACGTAAATGCAGCTTTTGCATTTGTTCTTGTGTAGGATGATCTTCCACCACGACTACCACATTATCCAGCTTCTGAGCGAACTCTTCAGGCAATGTATCGATCACTTCACCTACTAATTGTTCAAATACTTCTTCCTGCATATGCTTATTATACAAAAAACCCCTTGTCATGCCGAACTAG